>CAVIPP010000203.1:0-2017 GCA_963644615.1 Oscillospiraceae bacterium | reverse complement strand
TCAGTTGTGGACAATTTATTGTATGAAGTTTTGAAATCGCTCCAGGATTTTCCATCATTAAATGAAGGTCGATTAACGCCTGTGACATCGCAGCTAATAGAATTATAGAATTCTTCCGCGAAATCATCAGATGTATAGGAAGATGAAGCTTCAAAGTTAAATGTTACGCTCTTTAGATATGCACGATTAGATGAGGTAGCAATTCCGATTGAACTCACTGTTATCGAACTTGATGGAGAATATGTTGATTCAGTACCAGCGGAATCCGGAGAGATATTGCTCAATACAGAACTGCCATTAACTGATAATGTCAATTTTCCTGTATCAGTTCCGTATTTAACGCTATTCATTGTTATAGACTGAACTTTATAACTGCTGATTAATGATGAAACAGTAAAAACCAGTTGGCCACTTGCGCTGCTGCCCAATTTTAACCCACTTTTTCCAGGAAATAACTTAGTTGCTGTTGTTACTGAATCGACATAATCTGAACCGCTAGAGATTTGGTCTTTTACTTTATCTTTCTCTAAAGCGGAAGTGCCATCACTAGAATTTGTTTTAAATTCAATCGTTGCCGAATCACCAACAACAGGTTTTTCAGTTACCGTTACCGTGCAGCTAGTCGTAGCTTTTAATGTACCATCTTGATATGCCTTTATCGTAATTGTCGTTTTACCAGCGCTTATACCCGTAACAGAGCCATCGTTATCAACTGTCGCAATATTTGTATCACTACTTTCAAACGTATATGTAGGTGTTGGATAAGCATTTGATGGCGAATATGAAACTTCTATTCCATAAGTGGAATCTACTTGTAGAGAAACATTAGAAGCATTAATCGAAGTAATATCAATATTTGATGGTTCACTAACTGTAACTACGCAACTAACGCTTATCGAAGTATCTGATGTTGATGTTGCTGTTATGGTTGCTGAACCAGTTTTGTTTAATGCGGTTACTAAACCAGATGATGATACTGTAGCAACACCAGTGTTTGAAGATGACCAAGTAACACCACTAGAAGCATTAGACGGATTTGGAGTGATAGATAACTGGACTGTTTCGCCATAAACTAAATCAGCGTTTGTTTTATTAATCGACAAGCTTTCAAGTTCTGCAGGTGCGTATTCACTACAAACTTTTTGAGTGGCTGTAGTTGCATTTCCCCAGATTTTGCAGGCATATTCTGGATGATCAACAAACGGGTTGCGATTCCCTTGTAGGTATTCAGCACCTTCATTTCTTCTTTCTTCTCTTTCGTTGACCGCATATTTTAGATTCCATTTCAACATGTCGGATAATTTTCCGATGCTTTTGTTATATGAGGTATCAGCGCTATCTTTGAGAGTTAAATTGTTTGATGCGACCATACAATAAAAAATGATACGCGCACATTCGCCACGAATGTTCTCGCCTTCATAACAGCCGCTTACGCCAAAATCAGTAACCGGATCCCAACCATTGCTATTATGAGCGATGCCTTCGACATAAGATGAATTTCCACGTGCTCCATTTTCGGCTGAAATTGTTGGGCGTGGCATATGAATGTCGTTATCAACTAATCCGCCGCCACGTGAGTTAGGCCAAACATGTTCTCTATTAAAACTAGTCACGCTCGTGCCTGAATAAAAGCTTAATATCTTTGTTCCGTACGGCTGACCGTTACTATCCTTAGTCGCGGTATTTGGATCATAATCGGTATAAATATATGCGCTTTTTTCTGCAGTGGTGCTCATTGAACCATATCCAATAGTCTTCTTTCTTCGAGAACTATTGAGCGATTGGAGCTTGGAGAGTAATGCCGTTCCAGTTAGTGAACTATCAATACTTGTGTAATAAGTATCAGCATCGCCGTTTGTATATGTTGTCGATGGCGAATAATACGCATTTACACTTATACAATCATTTTTTGTTATATTAGGAATAGATAATGAAAAGAATGTCGACGTTAAGATAATTAACTTAGCGATTATATTCTTCTTTCTCATGCAGATTTTATATTTACATTAAATAAACA
>CAVIPP010000202.1:0-2022 GCA_963644615.1 Oscillospiraceae bacterium | reverse complement strand
ACAGTTAATTGAATTATTTTAAATAGTATTTACAAATTATGTCCTTTAGGACATTTTTTTATTTTGCTTGTCAAATTAATGGTTAGAAAAATGTAGTAATTTCTTCTAATGTGTGAAATAATAGACTTATTATTAAGTCTATTAAATGAAGATTACGAGAACAAAAACATCTAAAGGTTCAAACCTTTATATCATCAAAAGCTATCGAATTAAGGGGAAATCTACTTCGAAAGTTGTTTTGAAATTAGGTAAATTAGAAGAATTGAATCAAAAATATGGTGATGGACTTAAATATGCTTATCAAGTTAAAAAATCTTTAGAAAAAGAAGAAAGTGAAATCAAAAAAGAAAAGGCGATGGATATTCGTGTCTATAAAGATAAAGACACCCCTATTATTCCAAAGCAAAAAATAGGTGGACATTTATTCTTAAGGCCGATTTTTAGAAAACTAGGCGTTTATGATTTTCTTAAAGAAATAAGAGAAAATAGTAAAATTACTTATCCATTAGAAGAAGTACTTGAATACTTAGTTTTTGCTAGAATTCTTGCCCCAAAAAGCAAGTTAGCCACTCATGAATTATGTAAACACTTTGTTGATGAACCTGATTTTGATCTACAACATATTTATAGAACAATGGATGTTATTAATAAATACATTGATAAAATTCAGCAAGTTGCCTATAAAATGTCATCTAAACTAGTGAAAGATGAGCATAGTATTCTATTTTACGATATGTCGAACTTTTATTTTGAAAGCGAAATAAATAATGGTCTTAGACAATTCGGGGTAAGTAAAGAACATAGACCAAATCCAATCGTTCAATTTGGTTTATTCACTAATGGAAAAGGAATTCCACTTGGATTTGGAGTATATCCAGGAAATACAAATGAACAAATTACTCTTAAACCATTAGAAAAAAGAATCTTAAAAGATTATGGTCTTTCCAAAATCATTGTTTGTACAGACTGTGGATTAGCAAGTACATCAAATAGAGCTTTTAACGATATAGGCGAAAGAGGATTTATTGTTACTCAATCCATAAAGAAATTACCAAAATATTTAAAAGATTGGGTTTTTAATGAAGGCGCTTATTTAAATAAGAAAGATTGGAAAATGTTTAATGAAAACAATAAATATATTGAAGTTACTCCATCTTTGATAGAAGACGAAGAAAACATCAACTCAATCATTTATAAATCAAGATATATTCTTCAAGATATAACGCTTACCGATGAAGAAGGTAATTCCGCGAAGTTAAAGAAAGATTGGAGACTAATCGTTTCATATTCTAAAAAATATGCGGAGTATCAAAGAAATATTCGAGAAAAGCAAGTTAGTCGAGCGAAAGCAATAATTGCTAATCCAAGTAGATATAATAAGGGCTCAGCGAATGACGTAAAAAGATTTATTAAAAATATTGCCTTTGATAAAGATGGAGAGATATGCAAAAGTAATCTTTATTTTGACGAATCGATTTTAAAAGAAGAAGAAAAATACGATGGTTATTATGCGGTAACCACAAATCTAGCCGATAACGAAATGGATATTATCGCTATTAACCATAACAGATGGAAAATAGAAGATTGCTTTAGAATGATGAAAACTGATTTTAAAACTAGACCAGTTTATCACTATAAAGATGATCGAATCGAATCACACTTTTTAATATGTTTCTTGGCTCTTTTAACTTTTAGATTATTACACGCTAAGACTGGAGAACAATACACCGCGAATGAGCTATTAACCACATTAAGAGAGATGGAATATTATAAATATGAAGAGGGGTATTTAACACCTTTTGGAACCACACCATTAGTAAAAGATTTAAATGAAATGTTTGATATGAAAGCCAGCCGTCAAGGTTATTCCACTAAAACGATGAAATTTTTAATAAATTCATCAAAATGTTATTAATTTGTAGTAATTACTACAAGTATTAAAAAACAATAAAACATCATTTTTTCTCGATTGCATCGAGATTTTATGAAATTTAATTCAAAAACGAACTGTCAAAGTCGAGA
>CAVIPP010000201.1:0-2026 GCA_963644615.1 Oscillospiraceae bacterium | reverse complement strand
TCAGTTGTGGACAATTTATTGTATGAAGTTTTGAAATCGCTCCAGGATTTTCCATTGTTAAACGAAGGCCGATTAACGCCTGTAACATCGCAGTTAATAGAATTAAAGAATTCTTCCGCGAAATCATCAGATGAATAAGAAGATGACGCTTCAAAGTTAAATGTTATGCTCTTTAGATATGCTCGTTTAGTTGAAGTAGCAATTCCGATTGAATTCACTGTTATCGAACTTGATGGAGAATATGCTGATTCAGTACCAGCGGAATCCGGAGAAATATTGCTCAATACCGAACTGCCATTAACTGATAATGTCAATGTACATGTATCAGTTCCGTATTTAACGCTATTCATTGTTATAGATTGAACTTTATAACTGCTGATTAATGATGAAACAGTAAAAACTAGTTGGCCGCTTTCATTTTTACTGCCCAATTTTAAACCACTTTTTCCTGGAAATATATTTGTTAAAGTTGTTGCTGAACTAACATATTTTGAACCATTTGAGATTTGATTACTAAAGGTTTCTGAAGTAACCCTAGTGCCAGAGTCATCTGAATTACTTAAAAATTCAATCGTTGCCGAATCACCGACAACAGGTTTTTCAGTTACCGTTACCGCGCAACTAGTCGTAGCTTTTAATGTTCCGTCTTGATATGCCTTTATCGTAATTGTCGTTTTACCAGCGCTTATACCCGTAACAGAGCCATCGTTATCAACTGTCGCAATATTTGTATCACTACTTTCAAACGTATATGTAGGTGTTGGATAAGCATTTGATGGCGAATATGAAACTTCTATTCCATAAGTGGAATCTACTTGTAGAGAAACATTAGAAGCATTAATCGAAGTAATATCAATATTTGATGGTTCACTAACTGTAACTACGCAACTAACGCTTATCGAAGTATCTGATGTTGATGTTGCTGTTATGGTTGCTGAACCAGTTTTGTTTAATGCGGTTACTAAACCAGATGATGATACTGTAGCAACACCAGTGTTTGAAGATGACCAAGTAACACCACTAGAAGCATTAGACGGATTTGGAGTGATAGATAACTGGACTGTTTCGCCATAAACTAAATTTGCTGTAGTTTTGTTGATTGATAAGCTTTCAAGTTCTGCAGGTGCGTATTCACTACAAACTTTTTGAGTGGCTGAAGTTGCATTTCCCCAGATTTTGCAGGCATATTCTGGATGATCGATAAACGCATTGCGATTTCCTTGAAGATATTCCGCACCTTCATTTCTTCTTTCTTCACGTTCGTTGACTGGATATTTTAAGTTCCATTTCAACATGTCAGAAAGCTTGCCGATTGTCACTCGAGTAGAGTTATCCGAGTCAGCATCATCAGCAAGCTTTAGATTTGCATTAACAGTCAAACAGTAAAAAATTATTCGTGCACATTCTCCACGAACATTCTCGCCTTGATAGCAATTATCTGCGCCAAAAGCAGTAACTGGATCCCAACCTTGACTAGTATGAGCCATTCCCTCTACAAATGATGAATTACCTCGGTTGCTGTTTTCTGCTGTGATTGTTGGGCGCGGCATATGAATATCGTTTTCAACATAAGGCGCTCCACTTTTCCCTTTATCAGAACCGCCACCTCGAGAATTAGGCCAAACGTGCTCTTTGTTATAAGATGTCGTGCTTGTTCCCGAATAAAAACTTAAAAGTTTAGTATTGTAAGGCTGGTTATTACTATCGTATTGAACGCCAGTCGGATCATAATCTGTATACTTAAAGTACGAATTTAAATTTCCATAATTTATAGGATTTTTCCTTTTAGACAAATTCAATGTTCTTAGAGAAGAGAGAAGCGTCTCTCCGCTTTGAGAGGAATCGATTGAATCATAATAGGTATCTGCATCACCATTTTGATAAGTGGTAAGCGCAAGAGATTCAAAAGAATCAACAGATGACGTTAACGCAGAGCTGAAGAAAAAAACCGTTGATGCTAACACAAGTATTTTAGCGATTATATTCTTCTTTCTCATGCAGATTTTATATTTACATTAAATAAACA
>CAVIPP010000200.1:0-2034 GCA_963644615.1 Oscillospiraceae bacterium | reverse complement strand
CACCCATACTCATAGCTTCTTTAACGCTATGAGTAACAAAAATGGAAGTTGCATTTAAATCCATCAAACATTTCTTCAATTCGGTTCTTAATTCAATCCTTAAAGGTTCATCTAAATTAGAAAAAGGTTCATCAAAAAGGAATACGTATGGTCTTTTGACGATAGCTTTAGCAATGCAAACCCTTTGAGCTTGTCCTAAGGATATTTGTTTTGGTTTTCGAGTAAGTAAATGCTCAATGTGCAAAAGTTTACTTACTTCATAAACTCGATCTTTTATTTCATCACCGCTTGCAAGCGTATGCATTAAAGGAAAAGCAATATTTTTAAAAACATTTAAGTGCGGATATAGCGTTATATTTTGGTTAACTAAAGCTATATTTCGGTCTCTAATCGAGAAAAAGGTAACATCAAGGTCATCAAAATAGATAGAACCTTGTTCAGCATTAAGCGTGCCACAAATCAAATGCAAAAGGGTTGTCTTTCCACAACCACTTTCGCCTAAAATAACATTAACTTTTCCACTTTCAAAAGTAACATTCATGTCTTTTAGAACATAATTTTTATTTTTCTTATTAGAATAAGCGACACTAATGTTCTCTAGTTTAACTTGTGGCATTTTAAACCTCTATTATTTAATTAAAGTAACATCACTTATATAAATATCGCCTTTTGTATCTAATACACCACCAGGAACACCATCAGCAACAGCGCAAAATTCAAATTCCACTGCATCAGATAACCCAACACAAGAATATTCGATATATTGCCATCCATCATTATCTTTAATCGTACCTTTTGGTTTGATGTATTGAGCGGCGTAATTCCATTGAACACAGAATCCAAATTCTTGATCGCTATCATTATAGAACCAGAATGCAAATTTAGAATAATCAGATAACGTAATTGCTGTAGTTAAATCAAGATATGTCCATTTAGTGTTTCCATTTGCACTTATTTTTAATGATCCATTCGTAGATTCTCTCTTTATATCAGTGGAATAAGATAAAGTAACGCCACCAGATGATAATAAAGAAACGTTAGCTTGAACAACACCTGCTGGATTAGCAAAATTAAAGGCTACAGTAGGATTACTATTAGAAGATAAATAATCGGTGTAGCTTTCAGCTAAAGTAACTAAATTACTAGAACCTTTAACAGCATTTCGATATGCGCTATCAATTTGATAATATAAAGAACATGCTTCTTCAAGTTTTTTAACTTCTTCTGCATTATTAAAATTCATATTAAGATCTAACGCACTTACTTTGCTACTTGTATCGTTAATAATATCTAAAACTTCTAAGTCTTCTTTAGTATATGTTGCACCAAAATAGACTTTCCAATCATCTAAATAATAGACGCCATCATTTTCGTTAATTAAAATTCCAAAACCCAATAAATCTTCATGCGCACTCTCGACAATAAGCTTTGATAAATTGTATTCAAGATAATTCCATCCAGAAGCTTCTAGCTTGTAGTCTTGTTTAGTGACAACTTTGTCGCCTTTTCCAATTAATGCTAAAGAGACATTAGTTGATGTATCTAAGGAGTTATATAACCATAAAGAAAATTTATCAACATCGGATATATCACGATCTTTAGCATCGCTTTGTGAGAAACGTTGAACAAAATATGAATAATCTCCGCCGCTAGCTCTTATCATATTCATTTTTAAAGATGCACTACCTTCTTTAACATAAGCAGAATCTTTATTGATTTCAAAAGAGCATTGCATATTGTAATTATTAAATGGATAAATCAGTTTGCTGCGATACATGTCTTTGACATTCTCATAGCCGTTTAAAAGAACTTCTTTAGAGGTATCTTTTGTCTCGACAGTTCCTTCATTACCGCATGAACAAAGAAACAACGCTGGCAATAACATTAATAATATTTTACTATTCTTTTTCATAAGATTTGAACACCTTTACTATTTATAGAATGAAACATCGCTAATTGTGAAATTTCTTTCATAAGAATAAATGTCTCCGCTCGTCTCGTCGTAATTTCCTAGTTCGAACCTAAGACCAGTAG
>CAVIPP010000199.1:0-2051 GCA_963644615.1 Oscillospiraceae bacterium | reverse complement strand
CGATTAATTAATTAATAGTTATTACAAACTAAAATCACTCATACGAGTGATTTTAAATTACTTTTCAAATAATGTAGAAGATTTATTGGCGGCAATCCTTTTATGTTCTTTGCTCATATTTACATAGTGTTTTCTTGTGGTCTCAACACTACTATGGTGTAAGGCATCCGCAACTAGATAAATATCATTTGTTTCCTCATATAGATTGGTACCAAAGGTTCTTCTTAAAGCATGAGGAGTAACTTTCATATTTAATCCAGCTTTAGTAGCATAGCCTTTAATCATTAATTGAACACTTCTTACGGTCATTCTTTTATGTTGCATAGATATAAATAAGGCAGGGGAGTCAGCTCCGTTTAAAAGATTATCTCTATCAGAATCGACATAATCGGTAATTGCTTCTTCAACAATTGAAGGAAAATAGACTTCATCTTGATCACCGCCTTTACGTGTGATTATTAATGATGCATTATAAAAATCGATGTCATCTAAATCAATACCAACTAATTCTGAAACACGTATACCAGTCCCAAAGAAAAGCATCATAATGGCATAATCACGTTTAATAATCTTATTATGTCTTATGATTTCGCCATTTGACATTTTAGATGTATCACTAACGGCATTTAAGATACGTGAAACTTGTTCCTTATCCATTACAACAATATTATTATCGGGAATTTTTGGTAAATCCATTAAATCAGAAAAATTGTGATTTATTTCACCAATTCTAAAATAGAACTTATATAAAGATCTAAGAGATGATATTTTTCTAGCTTTCGAAGATGGTGAATTTAATATTTCTTTAGCATTACCATTCTTGTCTATATGAATATGTGTATTTAAAGTATCAAGATATTCTTGAATATCATCAAACGTTAATACATCTAATATATCGCTAGCTTTGCATGCATTTAGATTAATATTTTTAAAACCAGTTTGGCATGATACAAAGGCCATAAAACGTTTCATATCATATGCATATTCTAAACGAGTTCTTTCCGACATTCCTTTAGTCTTTAAATCCTTAAAAAATTTAGACATAAAATCAGGTAATTCATTAACTATCGTCTTAACTTTCTTATCTAAACTTAACTGTAAATCATTTTGATATTCTTCTGCCATCATCAATATTATAGCAATTCCCCTTTAAATATACTATATCATTTCGTAAAATTTATATTTTGCGAAATTACATGGCAGAAGAATACCTTTTTAATTAAAGCCATTTTTTAACAACATTATTAATATCATCAAGAATCATATCATATAATATATTCAATGTATCTAAACTTATTACAGATATATCACCATGTATAAATTTACTAAATTGACCACTATTCATATTAATGATTTTTAAATAATAGTTAATATTGATGAATGGCTTAACTTCTTTAAAGAAGTTATAGTATTCACTCTTTGTCATAGAACTAAATAAATATATTGCCTTCCCTTCTAGAGCTATCCTTAAGCTCACTATTATGATAGCAAAGATATATATATATTACAAGATATATATATATTATTAACTAAAAAGTACAAATATATTACTAAAAAGTACAAAATCAAAAACTTACACAAATTACACACAATTTGCTAAAGGCGTAGCGTAGCAAATTGTGCAAAAGCGAGCGTAAAAACGTAGCCAAAAGCGAGCGCGCCGAAAATGTCCACTACCGCTCCCTAAATTTTAAAATAAATAAAAATGGCTTCTGCCATTTTGACCGGTTATTTTTTTTCGAAAAATAACCTTTTATTTTAAAATTTTAAAATAAGATTAGCGCAGTATCCCAAAATTAACCCACAGGCAAAAATGAGGTTCTATAGGAACCTCTTCTATATTGATAATTATCCTTAATTTCGTTTCGAGTTTTACAAATAGCCAGTATGAAATCAACTCATAGTGGCTATTTTTTAGTTTCGAATTGTAAAAAATTACTTTAAAACAATAAAAAATGCCAGCTACAATTTCTTTTCGAATTGTTAACTGACATTTTTCATTTTTTGTTTGATATCACATTTTGTGACTTCAAATCTGTACACATATATTC
>CAVIPP010000198.1:0-2066 GCA_963644615.1 Oscillospiraceae bacterium | reverse complement strand
TTAGATAATTGCGTCTATTAAGCCATAAGCTTGAGCTTCTTCAGCATTCATCCAATTATCACGTTCACAATCTTTATGAAGCTTTTCTATAGCTTGATTAGTGTTTTTGGCCATTATTTCTTCAAGCATTTTTCGAGATGATTCAAGATTTTTGGCCATCTTGTTAGCTTCGCTTTCCTTTAATGCAAAAGCATAAGCACTTCCGATTAATGGTTGATGAATTAAGATTCTACTATGTTTAAAAGCATAACGATTCCCTTTTTCTCCGCAGCTGAGTAAGAACGCGCCCATTGAAGCGGCAAGACCTGTACAGATTGTGTATACAGGAGCGCTGATATGCTGAATGGTGTCATAGATAGCTAACCCATGAACAATACTTCCACCGGCTGAATTTATGTATAGAGAAATAGGTTCATTTGGATCTTCGCTGTTGTAATTTAAAATTTGTATTATTACATTTAATGCGCTGGTTTCGTTAACTTCACCAATTAAATACACAATTCGTTTATTCATATCTTACTCCAATATCACATCAATAAGTCCATATTTTAGGGCTTCTTCTGCATCTAATTTTTTACCTAGTTCAGCATCGTTATGAATAATATCTAGTGGTTTAGCTAAATTATTACTTAGAATATTTTCGAATATAGCTCTTTGTCTAGTAGTCTCTTTTGCTATGATGCCTACCTCGGTTTGTTGGCTTCCTCCACCTTTTATAACGGCGGATGGTTGATCAATACTGAATAAAGTATGCTTTAATGCATATCTTTTGCCTTTACTAGGAAACGCTAAAAACAAAAGCGCAAAACCGCCAATGTTACCAATAGTATATATTGACAATGGATTATCAATTTTTTCTAAGACATCGTAGATTGTTATTGCGTCATCAAAATTATTTGTATATGAAGAAACATATATACTAATTTCGGGTTTAGAAGCATCTTCACTCCATAGCATTAGCGAATTGATGATACTCGCGGCGGTGGATTCATTTAAATCGCTAGTTATAAATATAACGTGGTTTTCAAGCAATTTGTCATTTAATGATTTTTCCATTTTTAATCCTCAAAAATACTACGATACCAATCATCATCATCATTAATTTGTTTAGATGTCAAGGTGTGTCGATCATCTTTTGTTAAAAATTCATCAGGGACTACATCTGCATACATGTATTTCTTGTCTTCAGGATTTATGTAATTCGATGGAGCACATTCAGCGAATGTTGTACCGTAAAAATCTTTAAAGATACCCTCGTTCGCACATTGATAGCTTCTTACAAAACAAGAATATATAACGTCGGATTTTATGCGCTTGATATACATCCATCCAAGTTTAATATTGTTTAATATACTCATAGGTAAAAGAGGAATCGTTACTGTATTTAGTTTGTTTAATGTTGATATCGATTGTATTGATTCGATTGTTGTCATACCGCATTCTTTTGAGAATTTTTCTTTTGTGTTGTAACTTTGTGATCCTAAAAACACTTGTTGATTACAGTTATCAATGATAATGCCAGCAGTATTGTTTGGGTAGACTGCGCTTAATTGCTCATAAGACTGAAGATAAAGATGGAACCACATATTTCTACTTCGTGATGTAGCAATTTTAATTTCAAAGTCAGGTATTTGAGGAATATTGGCAAATTCATCGAGCAAAAAATGAATTGCTCTTCCTCCGCTGATGCCATTTACTTTTTCTTGTCTTTCAGCCTTTTCAAGGAAGTGGCGGTATGTCCAATTTAAGAATAACCCAGCAACTGCATTATCGCTTGTATCGTAGTCTCTTGTTGAAACAAAGAAAGCAATTGGATGTTCTGAATCATCTAAATTAATATTTGTTTTCGTAGTAAAAGTGAATATATTAGAATCCATCCAAACATGAATTTGTGATTCAGTATTGGTGACGTAACTTTGTTTAGTTTTATCAGGAGCCTTAATAACTGAATTAATTTTTTGTTGAGCTTCTCTTGATTTACCATTTAAGAATTGCTCCAATTTTTCATCGTCAAAAGTTCTGTTATTTGTACCATAAAGCAAACTAAGATATATAAGATCATTAAC
>CAVIPP010000197.1:0-2088 GCA_963644615.1 Oscillospiraceae bacterium | reverse complement strand
GAATAATTTCTTCTGCGCCAACTGGGATTGGTGTTACATCTCCAATGATATAACCATTAATGCCCAAATATGATCCGCTTGCTATAACATTGTATCTTCCATCATCTTTAAAAAATTTTAATGATAATCTGGCTCTTGGACATTCTTGAATTTCATCGAAAAATATCAAAGTTTTTTCCTTATTAAAAGATTTCCCAGGGAACCTTAACGAAATATTTGATATCAAAGTATCAATATTTAAACTATTCTCAAAATCTTTTGAATATTCCGGTTTTTGCCAAAAATTTATATTTATTAATTCCAAATTGTTTCTTCTTGCAAATTCTTTAATACATTCAGTTTTGCCACATTGACGAATCCCTGTAATTAAAATTGGGGTTCTTGCTCCTTCTTTCAACCAGTCATCAAGTTTACTGTCTATTTTTCTTTTGAAATACATTTTCTACCTCCCACATAAAAAGCAAGCGACTTTTCAATTGAAATATAACAAAAAGCAAGCGACTTTTTGCGGACTTTATTATAAAAAGGGAGCGACTTTTCAATTGAATATAATAAGGAAGTGAAGTGGCATATGAAGTGGTAACCTAAAAGTAGACACATAAAAATTTATAAGGAAACAGTATGTTAATCATCCGTATACTACAAACTAGGATGTATGAAACATCTGAAATATAATTTAAAGACTGGAGGAAATTAAATGTATTACACACAGAAAGAAAGAATTGAAATTGGTTGTCGTGTTTTTACACACGCTCTTACAAAAGAGGAAGCAGCAAAAGAATACGATGTTACGATACCTTGTATCGTCAATTATGTAAAAGAGTACATGAAGGCAAATAACATCAAGCCAATTCCAGAAACAAGCGATTCGTTTGAAACATTTAAAGATTACAATGAAATGTCTAAAGAGCAATTGATCGCTGAACTTATGAGAAAAGACATCGAGGTATCTCGCACAAAAAAAGGGTACTCGGTGAAAGGAGGTGGAAAGACGAAGGAATTCATTACTATAAGCGACTCGAATACCAAGTAGCCATGGAATTGTCAACCAAATGGCCAATTAAAGCCCTTTGCAAAGAGATGTCAATATCAAGATCAGGATATTACAAATGGAAAGCTAGACTTCTAAATCCATGTCCAAGAGTGAAAAAAAGAATGTCTGACATTATTTTGTTCGAGAAGTATCACAAAAAATATCCAAGCCATGGATATCGATGGCTTAACGCTAAAATCAGACTTGATTTAGGAACAGTCATGTCTGACCAATATGCGCACAGATGCTGCAAATTTTCTGATATTAAGTCGCAAAGTAAGCATTACAAATATAAGAAGTCTGGTGAGCCTAAAAAGATATTCCCTAATGCAGTTATGGCATCAATTAACATAGATGGCCCACTTCAATGTGTGGTTAGTGATATGACAGCATTTTGGGCAAATAAAATATATTGGGAACTTACTCTCTACATGGATCTTTGGAACGATGAGATTGTAGGATATGGGCTTTCAAAAAGAAAAGGCGATAGAAATACATACTTCGAAGGACTTCAAATGGTAATTGAGAAAAAGAAAAAGGTAGACGACCTAGAATTGATTTTACACACCGATCAAGGTTCAGTCTACGCTTCAAAAAGCTTCAATGAGCTTCTTCCACCATATCATATCACACATTCTATGTCTCGGGCAGGCACACCTACAGATAATGGTGCAATGGAAGCAATTAACGGATGGGTTAAAACTGAAATGTTCATTGATTTCGATTTAAGCCATTGTGAAGATGTTCCGGCATTCGTAGAAAGATACATTACTTTTTTCAACGAAGAAAGACCTTCGGCTGCTCTTGGATATTTAACGCCAAAAGCTTATAAGGAGATGTCATTATCTGGTAAACTTGTTCCTAAAAAACCAAGCAAGATTAAATATGAAAAAAAGCAGAAAAAAATAGAGGAAGCAAAATCCGATAAAAACAAATAAGTGTCTACAAAACGTTGACTACTGCAATTTGCCAATTTATATGACCATGTGTTTATAAGATAATATTTAGCTTTTGTGTATGGTTGAAATTTAATAGTAAATTGATATATTTAAAAC
>CAVIPP010000196.1:0-2092 GCA_963644615.1 Oscillospiraceae bacterium | reverse complement strand
AATAAAAAATTCCTGAATTATCAGGAATTTTTAATTTGTTTATTGAAGTTTGTTTTTGGCTTCCCATTTCTTTCTTTCAGCAAGTGGAAGGATTTTCTTTCTCATTCTATATGCGTTTGGTGTGATTTCAACAAGCTCATCAGAATTGATGTAATCTAAGCAAGCTTCAAGAGTCATTTTTCTAGGACTTTTTAAAACAACTGTTTGGTTTTTATTAGCACTTCTTTGATTTGTTAAGTTTTTGGTTTGACAAACGTTAACAGCTAAATCAGTATCGTATTTATTTTCTCCAACAATCATACCTTCATAAATTGGATCAGTTGGAAGAATGAACATAACACCTCTTTCTTCAACGTGTTCAATTGCGTATGGAGTTGCTGGTCCTGTATCAGTTGAAACTAAAACACCAATTTGTCTTTCGCCGATTTTTGAATCGCTAGTGACGGGTCTAAATTCTTTGAATGTATGTGCGATGATTCCATAACCTTTAGTCATCGTTAAGAAGTTAGATACAAATCCGATTAAACCTCTTGAAGGTATAACGTAATTGATTTTTGTGTTTGTATCATTTGAATCCATATCGATTAATGTAGCATCTCTATTTCCAAGAGAAGTCATGATATCACCAACAAAATCGTTTGGTACTTCAATTGATAAATCTTCGTATGGTTCGCATTTAACGCCATCGATTTCTTTAATGATAACTTTAGGTCTACTAACTTCAAGTTCGTATCCTTCTCTTCTCATGTTTTCAATTAAGATACCAAGGTGTAATTCACCTCTTCCTGAAACTATCCAAGTTTCTGAATTTGGTACTCTATTTACTTTTAAAGATACATCTTTTTGAACTTCTTTCATTAAACGGTCTTCAATTTGTCTAGCGGTTAATAATTTTCCGTCTTTTCCACTAAATGGAGAACTGTTAACACCGAATGTCATTTGTAATGTTGGTTCATCGATATGAAGTTTTGGAAGTGGTTCTACTTTTGAGTTTTCACAGATTGTTTCCCCAACATTTAAATCTGGTAATCCAGCAAAAGCACAAATATCTCCTGCAGAACATTCATTAATTTCGACTTTTTTAAGTCCTCTATAACCGATTAATTTTAAAATTTTAAATTGTTTTGTTGTTCCATCTAATCTAGCACAAGTGACAGTATCATTTATTTTAATGGTACCTCTTTGAATTCTTCCGATTCCCATTCTACCAACATAATCATTGTAATCTAATAAAGCTGCTTGTAATTGAAGTGGACCTTCAACAGAAACTTGTGGTTCTGGAATGTTATCGACAATTAAATCAAAGATAGGATCCATTCCTTCTTTTTGGTCGCTAGCTAATGGGCTTAAGCTGCTTGTTCCGTTTAAAGCGCTTGTATATGCAACTTTAAAATCTAAAAAATCATCACTAGCACCTAATTCCATAAATAATTCTAAAACTTCATCGACAGCTTTTTGTGGATTTGCGTTAGGTCTATCGACTTTATTGATAATTACGATTGGTTTAACGTGTGCTTCAATAGCTTTCTTTAAGACAAATCTTGTTTGAGGCATTGTGCCTTCAAATGCGTCGACTAATAATAAACAGCCATCGACCATGTGCATAATACGTTCGACTTCACCGCCGAAATCTGCGTGCCCTGGAGTGTCTAAAATATTGATTTTATAGTCTTTATACATGACACTAGTGGTTTTAGCTAAAATCGTAATTCCTCTTTCTCTTTCGATTGGATTTGAGTCCATTGAACATTCTTGGATGTTTTCGTTTGTTCTAAATGTTCCTGAATATTTTAAGAGTTGATTGACTAATGTGGTTTTTCCATGATCAACGTGAGCGATAATAGCAACATTTCTTATATTCATAGTAAACCTCCTAAATAACTTTAAAAATATATCATAAATAAGGTTAAATATAAATATATTTATATTTTTAAATGGTAAATATATTGAAAATCGATATAATTTTTAAGAAAAATAGTTAAAATTTTATTGATATTAATGTATAAATATTTTATTATTAATAGGCTATTTGGTCCGCTAGCTCAGTTGGTAGAGCAACTGACTCTTAATCAGTGGGTCCGGAGTTCGAGTC
>CAVIPP010000195.1:0-2098 GCA_963644615.1 Oscillospiraceae bacterium | reverse complement strand
TGTGGTGCCTCTTCTTGAGCTAATCTTCAAACTACTCGAACCAATACTAGAGATATTGAATTACATCATCGAAGCGATAGGTTGGCTAGTTGATACTATCTTTGGTGGTTTTGAAGAAACAGAAGATGGTGCTGAGGAGTTTTCATCAACCTTCACCTCAAGCATGACTGGAACTCTTGATACAGTTAAAGAGAAATTTGCATCGTTCTTCAGCGGTCTAAAAGAGGCGTTCTATTCATTTATCTCCTGGATTAGTGACCTGGTTGGTGCAATTGGCGATTTCTTCAGCAAAGCAATTGAGGGAATAGGTGACTTCTTTAAATCAGCATTTGAAAACGTATCTAATTGGTTTGGCGATAGATTTAATGACGTTAAGAATTTCTTCGGAGGAATAGGTGACTGGTTTAATGATCAATTTAATCTTGGTTCATCATCATCCTCAACTGTCACAAATAACAAGTCGACAACAAATAACATAACCATAAATACTACTTCAAGCACATTTGATATCGATTCAATCAATAAAGCATTAGGAGGAAGCTTCTCATGAGAAAACTCTATCTAGTTAATCAAAGTGGGGCTTCCTACTTTTTTGATTATAGGAATGCAACGCTCATCAATTCTATTTCTAACCTTGGTGTTGAGAAAAATAATGAATATGTCGCATTTACTAATTCACAAAAGTTGGTTGAATCAAAGAATGCACTGACCAGTCTAACCTTTGGTGTTATCTTCCTTAAAGGATATGAGGGCTATAATGCATTCCTTAAATTCATACGCGAATCTACTGAACTCAGACTCTTCTACGATAGTGGCATCAATACTAAGTTTGCTAATGTCGCATTTAAGTCCATTAGTAAAACGGAACTTGATCACAATGCAATTCAATCAACTTTAGTTCTAGACAAATTATCGCTCTGGCTCATAAAGTCGACGTATAAGATAGAAGTTAAACAATCAAAGACTGGTAAGGTCTACTCCTACCCATATCCATACACCTACTCAACTAGTTATGATGGCGAGATTAGTGTTAGGAATAATGGCGAAAACAAAGCAGCACTTAATATCGTCATCACAGGCTGCATCAAGAATCCAAAGATTGACATTATTCGAGATGGTGTCGTCACTTCCTCAATGGAGCTTTTCGTTAGCTCAGTTTATGCAAGTACGATCATTACCGTAAATAGCGAAGAAGCTAATCAATATATGGAAATGACGCTTAATGGGAAGACCACAAATATCTACGATAAGCAAAACTTCGAGTACGATAATTTCCTCTTCCTGGAGCCAGGTGAGTCGATAATACGCTTCAATGCCGGAATGGACCGCAATACAGTGTGCTCCATTCAAGTGATTGAAGAATATGGAGGAAACTAATCTATGGAAGTTATTTTTCTTGATAGCCGCACTTTGGCTGTGCTCGATAATGCCTATGCATCCAGTTTCAATCTCATCATCGATAATGTGGTGCCGCAGTCATCTAGCTTCACGCTAAGTAAGGAATCCATTAAAGCAGTGATTGGCGATTATCTAGTTATTCGAAATGCGCCAGTTAACTATATTGGCATAATTACTTCAATTGACTCTGATGAACATACGGTTGTGGTGAAAACTAAGGACTTCATTAGCATTCTTGATATCAAGGTTAAGCTAACATCCTATAGTGGCAACCTCTCAATCTATCTAACTAACCTCATACGCGCGCAATATATAAATAATGTTGATAATTTGCAGAACCTACCTTACCTGACTCTTAGTAGAGATGCCGATGTGGTTAATGGCTCACTCACTTTTGAAGATGACACAATCGACAGCATATCTAGCGTAGTGACCACACTTAATAAGGCTTACTACATTGGTCTTTCTTATAGTTTGGTCTATGAGTTTGGTGTCATTATGGGCATCGACTTACGTATTGGTAAGTGCACACGTGGCTTGAAACTTAAGTCATCTTTATCCATCATCACGAATCTGGTTATTAGCCACAATGATAGTCAGACAATTAACAAGATTACGTTTTATCCAAAAAAGGAAAATAGCACGTATACATCGATTGTTACTTACTACCTACTAACTGATGGAACATTAACCACAAGCT
>CAVIPP010000194.1:0-2122 GCA_963644615.1 Oscillospiraceae bacterium | reverse complement strand
TGTAAGCGAATTCTATTGTGTGGTCCTTCGAAAAGTGGTAAAACATTTATTGGTAGAGCTTTATATGAGTATACCAAAATTCATGGACAGAATTCTTTCTTAATTGATGGCGATGAAATTCGTAGCACCCTTAATCAAGATCTTGGATTTTCTAAAGAAGATATTCTAGAGAATATGCGTCGGATTGGCGAGCTTACAAACTGGTTCGAAAGCTACCAAAGTGCTTCCCATGTAATTGTAACAGTAATTGCGCCATTAAAAGAAGCTCGACAATTATTACATAAGAAGTATGGATTTTCTGTATTCTTTGTTAACCGACCAGAGGTTTATGAATTAGATGAAAGTCAATTAAAAGATCTTTCAAAACGAAGCTCGTTCGAATTACCTTCTAGAGACGAAGTTATTGAAACAATTGATAATTCCTCTTTCCGTAATTTAAATGTAACACCAGTCTTTTTAGAGTCTTTGCTGGCAACTGCTAAGAAAGCTTAAATAACCCAGTTATGGAATCTCATTTCAAAGAAACATTATCCAGCTTCAAAGTTTTTCTAGAGAATCAGGAAAAGCCTCTTAATCAAGCTAGATATCTTGATAAAACATCAGCGGAGTGGAGCGAAAGCGCTTTTAGGGATGAAGATAGTGATGCTAAACGGTTTCCAGAATTAAAATTAGCATGGTCAGGTCTTGCATTCTATGAAATGGATGATGATGAATTTAACGAAATTCCTGACTGGAATAAAACTACTATCCCAAAGGCTATTATGGGTGATATCGATGGTTATTCAGAGGAATATGGGGATATGCAACTTAGCGATGATGATAGAATTAAGTTCTTAGCTCTGTTCTTTCAATACCTTAATCCAGATTGGGATGCTCCTTCACCATAT
The DNA here is from genome assembly GCA_963644615.1 of Oscillospiraceae bacterium. GTDB lineage: Bacteria > Bacillota_I > Bacilli_A > RFN20 > CAG-826 > Fiminaster. Next base: position 1,235 of record CAVIPP010000194.1, on the reverse strand, counting down.
AATAAGCTTCGTGGTAAGAAACCTAAGGATTATAAAGATTGTCCTCAATATGATGAAGTTACTGATTGGAAAGAACTTCCGCCCGATGATGAACTAATTTCGATGTTCTATGAAGAATAAGAACCAAAACCTCTTCTGAAAAAGAAGAGGTTTCTTTGTATCATCACATCTGGGTAAAGAACATGAATGGCGGCTCTGTAGCCTTAAGTTCTTCCATAATAGTTTGATATTCTTCTTTACCTTCAGCAAGAATATCTGTTCCAATCTGGCCGCCACCAGGAAATTGAATTCCAGATCCGAACTTAGCTCTAACTTGTCCGATCATTTGTTTAGCTAAAGCAAGAGTAAGCCGTTTAACTAGGTCTTCACCATATAGCTGATCTTCGTCACGGATAATACTAACTTCTAATACTAGAGTCTTAGGACCAGAACGTTCGACCTGTGGGTCTGGTGAAAGCTTTAGAAACTTTGAACGTTCATTATAGTTGTAGTTGTATTGATAGCCATAAGGTTCTTGTGTTTGCTTAAGAAGATTCTGATAAAGATAGATGTCAAGGAATACACCATTACCAGGAAGAGTATTATTATTGTTAAACATACCGGTTCCTGGGTACATACCAGAATTCATTAGAAAGAAGTCTAACGTTGTTCCATTATTAGTAAGCAATGATTGGCTGCTTTGATGAATATGGTTAACACTTACCACACTATCAGGTAATTTAAAACCTTTATCCTTAGAATAGTTTCCATCAGGATGGTCCTTATCGATCTCTGTTACATTAACTACATCCAAAGCATAGTATTCCTGATCATAATGGATCCATTTACTAAATGTTTCAGTAGCTTGGTCAATACAGAAGTCCATTTGTTCATCTGTAATCTCAAGTGAAATAATCGGCCAGCCTAAAGACATCTTAACGAATTTCTTTAGTGCATTACGATCCTGAATAGAGAACTTTGCGTATGTGGCCATTTATGATAAAGGTTTTGTGCTTAGAACAATATACCCTTGTGTTTGAAATTGTTCAGTGAAAAAATTTTCTCCTAAATTAACACAGTTGCATATCTTCTTATGTTTCGTGCCAAACTTGTCGACCAAGATAAATTCCACTAACTTTCGATAGGAAGGTTCCGTGGGTTCTGGTTCAACGTTATCTGACATTTAACTTATATCCTTATGTGAACTGATGCTTGGCTGAAGACCAACCATCTTCTTGCTTCATCGTTTGCATTTG
>CAVIPP010000193.1:0-2139 GCA_963644615.1 Oscillospiraceae bacterium | reverse complement strand
ATGAAAACGAATATGAAACATTTAATTATTTTAAAACAGTTGTAGGCAATTATATAAATTATTATTATAATGAAATAATCAAGGAAAAAAACTGGTTGGCTTTCTCATATTGAATTTAGGATTAAGTGTGGGTTTAATACTTGATAAAAAAATGCCCATAAAAATGGGTACATATCAAAAAAAATGAAAGTTGAAATAAGGAGGCAAAAAATGAAAATACGTGTGTTGTTAAATGGTAAATTCTTCACAGCCGATGAGAAGATGCCTTGGGCTGAAGCGGTGGTTTTAAATGATAACAAAATTGCCTATGTTGGCACTAATGAAGGAGCAAAGGAATTTGCTAATAATGAAGGTGTAGTCGAAGATTTAGGTGGTAAATTGGTGACGCCAGGTCTTATAGATGGACACTTGCATGTTTTCGCTGCCACTATGTTTGAAGGTTTACTTCGTCTTGATGGTATGACACCTGAAGAGATGTATGAAGCCATTGCTAAAGATGTTAAAGAACATCCTGATCGTCAAGCTTACACCGGTATGGGTTGGTTTGATACCGCCTTTGGTGGAACTGGTCCGAATAAAAAAGATCTTGACGCAATTTGTCCTGATAAGCCAATGGCATATCTTTCCGCAAGTATGCATACCGTATGGTGTAATTCTAAAGCGCTTGAAAAAGCAGGTATTAATCGCGATACTCCTGACATTGATCCTGCTGGTGGAGTTATTTATGTTCGCGATGAAAATGGTGAGCCAACTGGTTATTGTAAAGAAATTGCCTCAATGGATAAAGTAATGGGTGCCGTTAAGTATTTTGATGATGAAGCCATGGCTAAAGCATTAGAAGAATTTAAAGTAAATTGCACAAAGAACGGAATTACTTCCCTTGTTGACTGCGGCGCGATTAGCTTTATGAAATATATATTAAATGATCAACTTTGCAAAAAAACTGATACAGCTGAGTGCCCTATACGTATTAACTTCTGCGGCTTTGCTGGAGTAGCTGGACTTTATGAAATGGCCTTTAATGATGCGGTTACTTATTCTAAAAAATATAATAATGATCGTTTTTTCTGCAGTTTTGGAAAACTATTTAATGACGGAACAGTCGAGACTTTTTCAGCAGCAATTCCACATCCATATCCAAATGGTAATGTCATTGCTCCAATTATGACTATTGAGACTCTCACTAAAAAGTTTGAAGAATTTGCTAATGCTGGAATAGATGTTAATATTCATGCAATCGGTCCAGATGCTATACATAATGTTTTAGTGGCTGCTGGGAATGTTCGTGAAAAAGGCTTTAAAGATCTTCGTATTGTTTGTTCGCACTCTTCATATGTTTATCCTAAAGACATCGAACTCTTTGGAAAGAATGATGTATTTTCGAATACAACCGGTTGCTGGATTGCATCGATGAGTAAGGAAAATGAGGAACTTGTTGCTAGCCTTACAGAAGCCAAAGCATACCCTGTTAAATCAATTATGAATAGTGGTGCGAAGGTTGGCTTTGGTTCGGATTTCCCAACTGATCCTACAACTTTCCCAGTTATGCCTAATATGGAAACTCTTGTTACTAGAAGCCATGTTGGTGAAAAGAATTCCTTTATTCATGATGAGGCAGAATGTATAACAGTTGCGGATGTCATTAAGGGATATACCATCAATAATGCTTATCAAATGCGCAAAGAAAAAGTGCTTGGCTCGATAGAAGTTGGTAAATATGCTGATTTAACTGTATTTAGTGATAATCTTTTTGAAATTGATCCACACGAAATTCATAACGTCACAATTTCTGAAACTATTAAAGATGGCATCACAACTTATAAAGCGTAAATTAAAATTATACTTTTGCGACATTTAAAATAGTCGTAATAAATCTTAACATTAACAAATATAAAGTGGTGTAATTCTATATGAATTCATCACTTTTTATATTCTTAAATACAAACCTCATTATATAAATCCATATGGATTTTAATAATAGAATCTAAGTAATTATAAAAATTTCAATAAGGAGTTATACTAAAAATGTTCTCTTTTTTCTAATCTAAAGAATTAAATTAGTAAAAAAATCACCTACTGTTTCTAAGTATTAGAATATTCAATATTTCGGAAAATTCAGATGAATATACTAAATTTGAC
>CAVIPP010000192.1:0-2151 GCA_963644615.1 Oscillospiraceae bacterium | reverse complement strand
GCAAAATAGGATATATTAAATTTTTCACAAATTCGGTTAATTTCGCCGAATAGTTTAATCAAAACTTCATGTAATTTATGAAGTTCATAATCTGTGTATGCTCGTTTTTTATTTCTCATACTAACCACCTTCTTTAAGTATTGTTGAACTAATGCCAGGTGTCCTTTTTAGACGAACAACTTTTTTGTTATGCTTTTCACACCAAGCAATAGCGTATTGAAAACCATCGTGATTTTGGTCTTCGCCCAAAGCCAATATATCAAAATCAATGTTACTGATATCATCTTTCACATCAGAAGAAGGGCATATTTCATTAACTAAACGCAACTGAGAAATTATTTCAACTCTCTGATTATAGTTATATCTTAGTACATAATTAGGTTTTCTATTTTTAATATATTCGTCTTTTTGAATCGCCACGATTAGATAATCGCCATATTTACGCGCTTGCTCAAATAATTTTAAATGCCCATAATGGAAATAATCAAAAACACCAAAAATTAATACTTTAGTCATTATTACTTATTTCTTTCACTTCTAAACATTCCAAATAAAGTCATAAAGAAAACTTTAACATCCAGCCAAAAAGAAAAGTGCACGAGATAATAATAATCTAACTGAGCTTTTGCAATTGGATCTAATTCTTCTCTTCCGTTAAGTTGGGCGTATCCACTTAGCCCGGGTCTTAAACATATTGAACCATTTTCTTTTCTTTTTTCGATTGTAATTTTATCATCGCATAGGTCAATCAATGGTCTAGGACCGATAAAAGCCATCTGACCAGCAAATATATTAAACAATTGTAAAGTTTCATCAATCGATGTTTTTCTAATAAACTTTCCAAATTTAGTAACTTGTTTTAATGATTCATCATCACGACTAGAAAGATGAGGATTAGTATCAAAACTCATCGAGCGAAACTTGAGCACCCTAAAAGCTTTTCCATTTCTTCCAATGCGATGATGAGCAAAAACAGGATGTCCCTTTGTGACAATTGCATTAATTGGAAAAACCCACCACCAAAGAAGAACTAAACAAAAAATAATTCCAGCAATAGAACCAAAAAAAGAAATCAATCTTTTAAATGGTAAATATATCTTTTGCGAAGTACTAAATTTATAGCCTAATGTATCTGCGCTTTCTTGCATAAAATGAATTATAGCAATATTTTAATTAAATGCATAGGAAAAATGACCCTATAGAAAACAAGAGTTTGAAAATTTATTTTCAAAAAACAAAAGGTGCCACCACAAGGATGACGCCATTCATATTCTCTTTATTTTTATAATTCAACGTTGTGATAGACGTTTTGAACATCTTCTAGCTCGTCTAACGCATCGATTAATTCTTCAAACTTAGTTTTAGTTTCTTGGTCATCAATTGTGATGTATTCATTTGGAATCATCGATATTTCAGCTTCTTCATATTCAGTAATTCCAATTGAGGCTAAAACTTCTTTAGCTTTAGCAAATGCACTTGGAGCGACATAGACCACAATTAAGTCTTCATCTTGCTCGACGCTAAGGACATCGACATCACCTAAGATGAGAGCTTCTTCTACTTCATCTTTATTGTTTCCTTTAAAGACGAGCACTCCTTTTTCTTCAAAATTAAAAGATACACTTCCTAAATGTCCACCTTTTCTAACAACATTAGTCTTCACTTCCACTAAGGCGCGATTAGGATTATCAGTCAAAGTATCGACGATAATGTATGAACCAGCCGGACCGAAGAATTCATATCGACCAGCGATAAAGACTTCGGCGTCTCCACCTTGTGCCTTTTTTATGGCTCTATCGAAAACATCGCGAGGAACGCTTTTCCCTCGATATTTTTCATAAACCGCTCGCAAAGCTAAGTTAGTCTTTGGATCTGGTGAGCCGGTTCGCGCGGCTAAATATGCCTCTCTTGACGCTCTGGCGTACAAGGCTGATTTAATCTTGCCAGTTTTAGCCATCGCCGCCGCTCTTACTTCATGATGTCTACCCATAAATATTTAATCTCCTATTTTTAATGTAATAAAAAATGCAATTTATTATAACTCTATCAAAGTTAATTTGTTAATGGCTTTTAGCCAAGAGGGACAAATTCAGTTTCATAAAGGGGGGCAAATAAGGAATATATGGTATATGGATATATAAGAGTTAGCAC
>CAVIPP010000191.1:0-2183 GCA_963644615.1 Oscillospiraceae bacterium | reverse complement strand
TCTTAGCCTCCCTTGCTTCTATCGCAGTAGCGGGTTCTCTTATTGCTGGATCAACCTATGCTTTATTCACCAGTGAGAGTAAGACTAATATTGCGGTGACAAGTGGTACAGTTAATGTTGAAGCTACGATTAGTGATTTAGTGACTTATTCAGGCGAGGCAAATAGCTTAACTGGCGATCCAACTGCTGATGCTGAACACATTGTAGAAACAGCAACTCAAGGAACATTCACTAATGGTGGAACTGCTACCTATACTGATGGCACTCTTACATTAGATAAGATGATGCCAGGAGATAAAGTTACATTTAATATCAATATTACAAACAATAGCAATGTCGCGGCGAAATATCGCACAGTTGTAAAAAAAGGAAATGATACTGGCTTATTTAATGGCCTAGAAATTAAAGTTGACGATGAAGATTTCTTAGGAGTATCCTTAATTTCTTCTTATGCAGATTTAGGAACAAATGGTTCTACGTATACCGTTCCGGTTGAAGTAAATCTTCCTAGTGATCGTGGAAATTTATACCAAGATAAAAAATGTGATTTATCATTTAGTGTTGAAGCTGTTCAAGGTAATACTTTTGATGGCGTATATGAAGTTAATTCAGAAAATATTCAAGAATATCTTGATGGTCAACATGGTTCGCTCGATGGCGCTACATTAGTGCTTACTGACGAAACTGGCTCTACATACAACAAACTTGAATTTGGACGTGCAACTAAATATGTTGGAAGTAATACTCAATACTATATCGGTGGAATTTCTGAAGACAAAGAAAAGACTTTAGAAGAATTCCTTGAAATTAAAAATGGATCATCATGGTCAGATTCCTCCTATTATGTTCGCAATATTAATAACCTTACATTAAAAGCTGAGGAAGGTGTAACTATAAGCGTTGCTGGCTTAAGTGCAGTAGCTGGTCATCACTATAGTACTGCACCAGCAACAGTTTATGATTATGTTTTAGACAAAGACATTACTGGCAGCGCTTATTATTTAGCCCAAAATTGGAGCAATGTTAAGTTTGAAGGTATTACATTTACCTCTGGTGTAATAATTTCTTCTTCTCAAAAGGAAACTTCAATTGACGGAGTCACATTTAGGAAATGTCATATTAATACCAATGGTAAAACGATTAATAAAAATGAATACAATGGTGTTAATTTCTATAGTGAAGGAAATACAGGTGGTTTAAATAATCTAGTTGTTGACAATTGCTCTTTTGAAAATTGCTTCACCGCTGTATATTGCATGCATGTTAAAGGTGTGACAGTTGTCAATTCCACCTTTAATGAAATTGGATTTAATTCACTTCAATTAGCAACTCAAAGTTTAACAAATTTGGGAACTATTAAATTTGTTAATAATACAATTACAAATGAGTATGACCGCATTTTGCGATTTGGTGATGCTGGTAGTGATACGCAATTTGTAATTGCTAGAAATACGGCCAGTAATGCTTATGATCCAAGCGATAAATCTGTTATCAAAGCAAATAGTCTTGCTGAAGGTATTACTTATGACATTCATGACAATAATTGGGGCGAAGGAACTATAGTTAAAAATGCTGAGTTTAAAGACAGATAAGATTTTTCAATTACTATAAATAATTATTAAAAATTGAAGTGGTGTAATTCCTTAGTGGGTTCATCACTTCTTTTCATTTAACCTAGCACCCCAACCAAGGACGAAACCGCCACTCAGTTATCTAGGACTACATCAAGCACTCTGGATTGGTAGGGGTGGAGTTTTGCCTATGGTCTAGTGCGCCATAAAATGTTAGCATATTGTTATTAAATATGAATTACCCAGAAATGCTTAAACAATATAGAGCTAAATTATTCCTATCACAAAACGATTTAGCGAGAATGCTTAAGGTTTCCGTTGTCACTGTTAATCGATGGGAAAATAAGAAGTTTTAGCCGACCCTAAAAATATGGGAGAAACCATGTACGAGCGGCCGAAAACTTTCTCTTTTTGCATGAACCAGTGCATCACGCAAAAAAAAGAAAATATTATTGCCGATAAAACCGAATAGTTTTGCCGTTATTAGTCGCGTGTAATATCAAAGGTGCCAAAGGGATAAACACTTGGCAGGGTGCCGTACATTGTCCCAACAAACAGCGAGAGACAGTCTCGCATCTATGATGATTCCAGCCAAATTATCAAAAAATATTA
>CAVIPP010000190.1:0-2192 GCA_963644615.1 Oscillospiraceae bacterium | reverse complement strand
GGTGTCGAACCATTGTAGGAAGCTTTGGTTCCATAATCAACTGTGTCACTTCCTAAAACAGTTCCATCGTAGTTTACAAAGGTTACAGTATATTGGTTAGTTGTATGACTAAATTGAGCGGAGAAAATTGTAGACTCTTGAATATTGTTTAATGATTTATCCCAGCCACTAAAAGTATATGTATATTGTTGGTCCGCGATGCGGGTTGGAGTATCACCGACATAACTGACATTATCTCCTTCAGTAACTCTTGTTGAATATAGCAAAATGCCATCGTTATAAAATTCGCATAAATATCTATTTGTAGTTGAATATTTAGCATAAAAATTGGTATCGGCAACAATTGCAGTACTTAGAGACTTGTCCCAACCACTAAAGGTATATTCATAATTATCATCAGTCGCTCTTGTTGGAGGGGCTTTAGTAAAAGAAGCGCAAGAGCCATATTTCACACTAACAGCGTCTAGCAATGTGGTTCTATCATAATCATAAAATCTAACAGTATATTGATTAATCGTTTTTGAAAATGTTGCTTGTGTCGAAAAATCACTAGTAACATTACTTAAATTTTTATCCCAGCCACTAAAGGTGTAAGAATATTGAGCATCTCGTTCTTTAGTTGGTGTGCCACCCTCATATTTTGCTGTTCCGCCATGCTCAACAGTATCGGTATAAAGAAGAGTTGAATCATTATAAAACTTAACTTTGTATTTGTTAATTTCCCATCTAGCGTAAAAAGTTAAGTCTCCATACGTCCCGTTTGGAATCTTATCTATCTTTTCGCTGCCGTCCTCACTATCATACCAACCTATAAACTGGTAATTATCTTTTGTTGGGTTACACAAAGTTATATCATCCGATTCGACACTATAGGCTTTTGGATTGGATGCATTATTTGTGCCACCATCTAAAACATAATCAATAGAATAAGTATTTAAAGACCAATTACTAAGCATATCAAGATATGTTCGATTATCCTTATAAGAAACTTTTGTAGGACTCCATTTTAAAAATGTATATCCTCCCCATGTTGGTTCATAGATAGTAAACGTTGTAGAATCAATAGTTTCTGTTTTATTACCAGAATTACTTGACGAATTAAAAGCTCGCTTAATATTGATATTATTTTCGGTTTCATAGGTAACGTCTACTTTTTCACCAGCAGTAACTATTTGCTTAATACCAGCAATAGCGCGTTCCTCAGAATCGTCGTTAATAGCATACTGTAGTTTAAATAAACCATTACAAATCTCTATTCTATTCTTTGAATCTTTATAATCTCCTAACGATTTATAATAAGCAATTGCATCGCCATAATTACCAGCTTCCATAGCCGCTAATGCAGAATCATATGTGTTACTTCTATTTCTTTCATCTACAATAGCTTTTATCCCAAAGAAAACACCTGTGCAAACAGCTAATGCTGTACAAATAATTCCTGATATTTTTAATCCTTTTTTAGCCTTCTTCTTTTTTATTTGCTTTTCAACATCTCGAATATAATTTTCTTGCTCGTAGATAGCATCAAACACTTTTTCAAAATAGTCATTTTTATTAAGTGAAGATAGTATTCTAATTAGTTTTGAACAATCAGATAAGTTGCAAAAAGAACTGATTAAATTGTATGACTTCCCTTCAATAAACTTATAGGCGTCATCCTGAATATCATCATAGGCGTTTTTAATGACATCAGTGCAAGGATCGAGTGATTTAATAAACGCCTTATTTCCATTAATTTGTCTTGTAAGTGCATCTAATGATTTAAGCGTAATCTCTTCAGGATATGTGATAGCTAAATTATTGATGCATTCATTGTTCCAATCATCTAATATTTTAGTTTTTAATTCACCGCATAATCGAATTTTATCATCAGAGTCCTTATAACCTGCTAATTCACTAAATCCTTCAATTGCATCATCAAGTATGATTAGATTCTTTATGTCTATTTTTTCATTAATAGAATCAATCAAATATCTATATTTAGTTTCTTTATACAGTTCTAAAAATTCATCATGATATTTCTTTTCTTTATTTAAATATTCTTCTGCTTCATTCCATCTGTGATCAACAAGTAAATTTAGAAAATAATCCTTCGCATCCTTGTACAACAATTTTTCAATTTTGTCATCGATATTTTCTAATTCTTTTAAGCATTTTTCATCAGCAAAGGAACGCGCTAAATCGAGTTTATC
>CAVIPP010000189.1:0-2217 GCA_963644615.1 Oscillospiraceae bacterium | reverse complement strand
TTTTTTGGTTCCAGCAGCAGTTAATTTGAATGGTTAATTGAACCTCGCCATCTTTAATGTTGGCAAATCGGAAGTCATCGTAAAGCGGACCATTAAGAGGGCAGTTATTTTTAAACCAGACATAGAAATTATCAAGGTCAACCTTTCCGCCGTCTTTGACTTGCTTGACGATGTTACCCATAGTCTTTGTCTTTCTAGGAATGGATGAATCGCGGCAGAACCAATCCCACCATCCAGCGTTAATTTGAGTAGTGATTGTATCGGCTGAATACTCGCCAGCCTTGAAGTTTTTAATCCAATCTCTAACTGAAATTCTATCCATCGTTATTTGTCTTCCTTTCCGTTAAGAACCTTAATTGCGTCAATGGTTCCATCATTAAATAATGTGATCATGTAGTCGTTAGCTTGTTTCTCGCTCCAGCCAAGGTGACTAATATAGTAATCTCCAAGAGCAATAAAACCATCAAGGCTAGTGCCTTTTTCTTTTGCTAATCGGATAATTTCTTTCGATAAATTCATATCTTTTCTTCTCCTTTTCCTTACTATATATATCACTCTACGCCCCACTTATATCAAGTTATATAGACGAAAAAAACACAGTATTTCTACTGCATTTTCAAGATGATCTGGTACCTATTTTTTATATAGTTTTTCAGATTCCAGATTTTTCAAAATTTTCCTCTCGCGTATTTCGGAGGTTGGGCCGCTCGTTACCTGGCTAGAAGAATAAAATCGATGACCGGGGGGCGTTATTTAATTAAACCCAGCTTCTTTAATTCTAGTACTTCTTCGCTGCCCTTATCTTTATCAGCAAATCTAATTGAATCGATATCAGATTTAATCAATCCTTTATGTCTGAGATAAGCTAAAAAAATTAAATTAAAGTTGTCGCGATCAAGTGGTTCATTAAAGACACGTTTCTTCACTTTTCCTTTTAATTCAGTTGCACCTCGCCAGTAAGTTTTAGCTTCAAGATTCACGTAAAACCATCTGCACTTGCCTTTGATACTAGTTTCTTCGCCACCTTCGTAAAGTGCTCCGCCTTCCTTAAATCCTAGCTTATTAAATAAAGCAATGTATCGACGCGTGTCACCAACAAGAAATGGTTCAACTAAGAATGGATAACCAATATTTGCCATGAATTTTTTCTCCTTATAGCATGATATTAACTCACTTTTTAATGCAGTTTCCATCACTATCGAATTTATATGACTTCCTATCGGAGAAGCGTTCATGCTCTTTATTGTGGCATGCAGTGCAAAGTAGCACTAGGTTATCCTGGTTGATACTAATTTCTGGATCAGAAACATTCTCAGGCGTTAGATGAATCTTATGATGAACTTCAGTACCGATATCACCACACTTCTCACATAAGCCACCAGCTTTAGCAATGCAGATAGTTCTAGCTACTTTCCACTTATCAGACTTATAGAATTTATGAATTTTCTCATAGCCGTCTACCATAAGTATCCTTTAAGTAGCTACTGATGACATAAGCCTTATTGGTTCTTTCCCAAGGCAAGTTTAGATCATCTCTACCTACGTGGCCGAATTCCGCTAAACGTTGAAAGACAACATCTCTTTTAAGTAGTTCTATTTGCATGGCTCGAGGTTTGAAGTTGAAGAGTTTTGTAACGGCATCATATATTTGTTCGTCGCTATAACTAGAAGAGCCAAAGGTATCAACGGTAAGTGACACTGGTTCATCAATTCCAATAGCGTAAGATACACCTATCTCGCAGCGTTTAGCCACTCCGCTAGCGACGATGTTCTTTGCAACGTATCGACAGTAATATGCAGCAAGCCTATCAACTTTAGTGACATCTTTTCCAGAGAATGCTCCGCCACCATGACGACCAATTCCGCCATAAGTGTCACAAATGATCTTCCGACCAGTTAAGCCACTATCAGCATAGGAACCACCCTTTTCAAATAGTCCTGTTGGATTGATTAGAATTGTGGTTTTGTTGCTAATTAGCCATGATGGAATAGCTGATTTGATGCATTCATCAATGATGATTTTAGCTAGCTCACCTCTATCTGCATTTGGAGCAGTTTGTTGACTTACCACAATAGTAGTCACGCGAATGGGTTTATTGTTTTCATTATATTCAACGCTAACTTGACACTTCCCATCAGCTTTGAGGATGTTTGGATACTTGCCCCTTAGCTCATTCATCTTCATAGCAATCTTTCGAGCCAGTGTAATTGGCATCG
>CAVIPP010000188.1:0-2225 GCA_963644615.1 Oscillospiraceae bacterium | reverse complement strand
AGCAATCGGCTGTTAACCGATCGGTCGTGGGTTCGAGTCCCTCGGTAGGCGCCACTGGCCCGTTGGAGAAGCGGCTTAACTCATATGCCTTTCACGCATACATTCACGCGTTCGAATCGCGTACGGGTCACCATTTGATAGGATTGATATAAGGATTCAGTCCTTTTTTTATTTCCTATTTGATTCATTTTATATAATAAAATTATGGAAATATTTAAATTTATTAAGATTAACCTTATTTAATAATGAGTTTTTTATGATTTAACATAAAATATGGTTAGAGGTTATTAAAATGGCTAAATTTATTAATTCTATTTTTGTTACACAAATGGCGGACATTACACTAAACATGTATTCCCAAGGTTGGGATGAACGTAATGGTGGTAATGTTTCTTATCTAATTAAAGAAGAAGAAGTTAGAGAATATTTTAAAAATGATGTTTTTATTAGAAGTATCCCATTAAATTTTGATATTCCAGATAATGTTGATGGTAAATATTTCCTTGTTACTGGAACTGGTAAATACTTTAAAAACGTTATCAAAGATCCTGAAACAAATCTTGGTCTAATAAAGATTTCGAAAAAAGAAAAAGTTGCCAAATTACTTTGGGGTTATAAAGATGGTGGTAGATTCACTTCCGAATTTCCTGCTCACTTATTAACTCACTCAGTTAGATTAAGTATAGATAGTGAACATCGCATTGTTATGCACACTCATCCTACTTACACAATGTGTATGACGGCTTGTGTTAAAACCGACTCTATTGAATTTACTCGTAAGTTATGGAAATCTAACACTGAAGCAGTTGTGGTTTTCCCAGAAGGCGTTGGTGTCCTTCCATGTATGGTTTGTGGTACAAATGAAATTGGGGAAGCAACTGCTAACTTAATGAAAAAGCATCGTATTGTCACATGGACAAACCATGGTATCTATGGAGTTGGTAGAAATATTGACGAAGCATTTGGCTTAATCGAAACTGTTGAAAAGACCGCTCAAGTATATATGCTCACACTTGGCCACGTCATTAACGAAATTCCAGATGAAGTAATTCTTGGTCTTGTTAAACTTTGGGACCTTAAAGTTATGCCTGGTGTCATCGACGAAAAATAATATGAAATATTATCTCGCTATTGATCTAGGTGCTACTAGTGGAAGACATATTGTCGGATATAAAGACACTGATAATATTGTTTTAGATGTTATCCATACCTTTAAAACTGGAATGGATAGTTCTAAAGATGGCTTAGTTTGGAATATATCTCGATTTTTTAACGAAATTAAATTAGGTATTAAAAAAGCATTCGAGAAATATAAATCTTTAACCTCATTATCGATTGATACTTGGGGTGTTGATTATATTTTAATGAATTCTGATAAGGAAATACCTCCATTTTTCGCTTATCGCAATAGTAAAAATATTCAGGCAAGTGAAGAACTTCATAAAATTATTCCATTTAATGAACTTTATTTTAAAACCGGAATTCAATATCAATCTTATAATACAATCTATCAATTATTTGATGATTTAAAAAAAGGTAGACTCGACTCTGCAACTGATTACTTAATGCTACCTTCTTATTTTTCTTATCGATTAACTGGTGTCAAATCCCATGAATATACAGATGAATCAACAGGTGCATTAATTGATCCTTTATCTCATCAATATGCTTTTGATTTATTTGCTAAAGTTGGTTTACCAAAGAAATTATTTACCAGCATAAAGCAACCTGGATATGTTCTTGGTGATTTACTTCCTGAAATAGCTAAAGAAGTTGGTGGAAACACTAAAGTAATTTTGTGCGCAAGCCACGACACTGCTAGTGCTTTTGAAGTTGTCGATAAAAATGATGGTATTATCCTTAGTAGTGGTACCTGGTCACTTATTGGTATCAAGTCCCCTAAAGCAATTTGTAACGAAGAATCTTTAAAAGCAAATTTCACTAACGAAGGTGGAATCGGTTATGTCAGATTTTTAAAAAATATTATGGGGATGTGGATTGTCAATCAACTCCAAGCACAAGACAACATCGATTTTATTAAGATGATCCCTAATTTAAAAAATAATAAGTACGTTGAAATATTCGATGTCAACGATGAGTCTCTTGTCGCACCAAAAGATATGAAACAAGCAATTTTAAATTTACTTAAAGCAAATCCACCAAAAAATGATGAAGATTTATTAAATTCAATTTATAATTCTTTAGCAAAAGCATATAAGGATGCT
>CAVIPP010000187.1:0-2231 GCA_963644615.1 Oscillospiraceae bacterium | reverse complement strand
AAATTAGTGATAAATTAGTAGTTTCTATTGTAATAGACATTTTTATTATTTATAATGTAGTCATTAAGTGAGGACTATTTATGAATAACGATCAACTTTCAATTCGTTTCAGCGATGAAATCTACGCTTCTAGAAGTGAAGTCGCTAAAGCATTAGGCACAAATCTCATTGATGGAATTTGGAATAATATCTTAATTTATCGACGTGGATTTTTTAAAGCCACCTCTTTAGTGGATGTCTCTAAAGCTAGATACCAAATTTGCTATTTAAATTCGATTTTAGAAAAAGTTAATTTAGTTGATGATAGACTTTCTAATTTAGAATCATTATATTTTTCCCTTAAAGATGGCTCGCTTGAAAAAAATAATGTTGTTAATAAAGAGAGAAAAAACGAATTATACGCAATTGCGAAATGTCTGAAAATCAATATTAATGAAGTTGCGATAAACAATATAATTAATAATCAAAAAGTTGATGCGATTTATTCACCAATTGTGAATTATTTAAAAGCGCTCAACTATGTTGAAAACAGTTCTAGACTTGAAATTGATGTCGATTTAATTTCTAAACTTTATTTAATTTTAAGTGGTGGTGATGAACTTATTAATTTCTACCGCGTCAACGATTTTGATACATACGCTCAAAAAGCAGTCATCGGTCGAGAATACACTGGTGTACCAGTTCGATTAATTGAAGAACTCATGGAAAACCTCATCGATTTTATTAACGCTGATACATTCCAATTTGTCGTTAAAGCTTCAGCGACTTATTATATGATGGACTATATTAAGCCATTTGAAAAATATAATGAATTGATGGCTAATTTATTAGTAAAAGTCATTCTTAGAGAATCAAAAAAATCTATTGTAAAAATTTTACCTTTTGAATCGATAACTCTTAATAATAGTGATAGATTCTTAACTTTATCGAAAGAAACTCAAAAATCTCGAGATATGACTTACGTCTTATCTTTTATATGTGAAGAGATGAATAGAAATATCGATGATGTCATCAATTACATCAATCGTCTTGAAGTAAAACAAACTCAAGAAGAATATTATCGAGGCGATGATCCACTCGCATTTAAAGAAGAATTTGGCTTTGATATGCCAAATAGCAAAGAAAAAGAAGAGACAAAAGAAATTGTTCAAGATGAAATTAAAGACGATTTGATTGGCGAAGATTTGATCGAAGAAAATAATAGTGAAGTAATAGAAGGTGTAAACGCTAAAGAAACTCAAAAAGAAGAAGCAGCGGTTATAGTACCAACTATTAAAGAAAAAATTAACAAAGTTAAACCAACCTCTATTTCACCTACAAAAGAAACTTCTCTAGTGGATAAAACATATAAACAACTTGAAGAAGATATGTTAGAAACTGATCCAGAACTCCGTCCTCATCAAGCCCATTTTTATGTTAGACACAATGTCGTTGGTAAGTTTTATACCATCAAACAATATAAAAAATGTGAAGGTGTTGTCTATGAAACCGCACGCACAAGTATGGATAATTTAGCAAAAAAGGGATATTATAAACGCGAACAAATCAAAAATAAGTTCGTCTATACCCCGATAAAATTAGATTAATGGAGATAAAAAAATGTACATTCTTGATAACGCAAACTTAATGCCACTATGGATAATTCTCGGTCTACTTGGATTTTTTGGACTCATCGTCATTGGAGTCATTGTTGTCAAACGACACGTTGCGCCTCTACAAATTAAAAAAGATGATATTTCCGAAGAAGAAGCAATTCAAGAAGAACTCGACCGTATTCTTGTTCCAATTGAAGATGAAAAAGTTGCAAAACAAATGATGGAATCTTCAAAGGATGATGCATCTAAAAAAGATAATGCAAGTAAACAATAAACCTAAATCTTTATATGTTCATATTCCTTTTTGTAAACATATTTGTAAATATTGCGATTTTACTAAACTAATTTATAAAGAAGAATTCGCTAAAAAGTATATTGATGCTTTACTCATTGAACTAGATTCTTACAAAATTGATAAAGTTGACACGATCTATGTCGGTGGAGGTACTCCAACATCTTTATCTGATAGCGATTTTATAAGATTGTTAAATGCACTCAAACCTCTTTTAAATGTAAACGGAGAATTTTCAGTTGAGGCTAATGTTGAAAATCTAACTGAAAACAAATTAAAAATTATGAAAAATTGTGGGGTAAATCGCCTCTCTGTCGGGGTGGAGTCCACAAGTGATGAAGTAC
>CAVIPP010000186.1:0-2233 GCA_963644615.1 Oscillospiraceae bacterium | reverse complement strand
CCTAGGATGGTAACAACAATAATCGCAATCATACCTGTACCAACATTAGTTCCAAAGGAATTAATAGTGATATTTCTTGAACTTGTAATGTTCTTTTCTAAGAAGTCATAACCACTTCCAAGCGTTTCTTCTCCATAACGAGCTAAGACAATTTCGTATAGACTGATAAATTGTGCAATTTCACTTACTGAATGTGAACTCGTTGCGTTTTTAAGAATTGCTTTAACTTCAGAAGGCAATGCATCAAATGTTGTTTTTTGAGCTTGCCATTCAGTGCTTAATGTATTTTTATCTGTTGAACCATCTTCTTTACAGATTGCTCTAATAGCGGTGTAGAAGTCGCTAGCAAATGTTTTTGCTCTAGCTAATTCTTCGCTAACTGAACCAAAGTAAACAGCATTGCCATCGCTATTTAATTGTAAATAGACCGCGGTTGTACTATTAGCGGTTGCGACCCAACCAGTGCCTGCTGTAAATTCGAATGTTTTAACTTCGCTGTATTCATTCATTGTTGCTGCATCGAAGACAACAGTTCTATCTGTGCCAGATGATTTAACATCAATAAATCTAACAGTGTCACCAGTTGTAAAGGTTAATGCAGCAGTATACCATTCGCTTGAGTCTTCTCCGTTTTGTGTTAAATTAACAATTTCACCATTTTTAAGCATATGGAAACCAGCAGTTGCATTAATATCTGAAAAAATTGTTTTTGTGCTTATATCAACATAGATAGTTGAAGTAGCATTAGCCATTACTTTCTTATCTACATCAATATTGTTGTTGTAAATTTCTTTTGATGTGAATGTGCTGACTTCAGTTTCATCTTTAATAATCGAAATTTCGCTGCCTGATTTTAAATCAATGTCTGTAGTCTTATATTCGGTTCCTGAATTCAAAGTTAATGGATATGTATTCTCACCAATTTTGACTTTATAGGTAGGAGCAGTATAGTCATTAGCAGTAACGGTGTATTTTAATGTCGATTGTTCTGCATCTTCGTATTCAATTTTTATCGTATAATTGCCGGCTTTTGAGAATTTAATGTTTCCTCCGCTTGTTTTTTCTACAGGAAATTCGATATTTGCCAACTCATCAACCACCAACGAACCTGTGCTAGGCCAAGTAGCATTTAATGCTGTATTTAGAAAAACAGCTTTTATTTCGTCTTCTGCGGATAAATTTAAAGTCACTGTGTAAGCAGGACTGCTTTCATCAAATCTTTTAGCGTTTTCCCAATTCGTTGTATCCCAACCTGTTGTTGTTTGGAATGAACCAACTAAATAAAACCCTTCATCTACCACATATGAAATCGATGATGAATTGCTATCAGACGATGTTGTATTATCTCCTATTGCTTTGACAGAAACGGTATGTGTGCCAGGAAGTGTCACTGCGCTTACCTTTCTATCGTCTGTTGTAGAATATGTTGTCGTTACACCGTCTATAGTAACAGAATAGCTAACTGCCCCAGTAACAGCATTCCATGTAACGTTATTTGAATCATCTTTTGTTAGTATTGGCGCGTCTAATTGAGGCAATGCAGATGCTTCGAATTTAGCGTATAAGGTCGTATCGCTTGTCAAAATATTATCCCACTCCGTTGTACATGCACTATTGGTATACCAACCTTTAAAATCATATCCATCTTTGCTTGGAGTTGTTGGAGTATATCCATTTTTTTGTAAACTAGTCGCTTCTAATGGTGAACTATCTAAATTAGATAAGAGTTTGACTTTGTAGTACCATCCACTAATTTTCCATGGATCGTTTAACCAAGGTCTACCACTATATTCTTCGACGTAAATAACATTGTTAGTTTCGCTTGTAATTTTGCTTGCTCCGTCAGCGTATTGTTGACTATCAGAATCTCCACGTCCATCGGCCTCCCATTGTGTTCCATCTGCATTCCATTTCTGAACAGTAATCCAACTTGTTGAATTTAATGTGGATATACTAATTTTTTGAAAGTTGTAGGTTGTTGAACCGATTTTAGCTTTATTGAAATTAGAACTGTCACCTGTTCCAAAATCGCTATCAATTGGCGATATAGTTGGGTTAGACCAATTAACTCCATCGCCCAGTTTAAATCTATTATTCCATGATGTCCAATTGCTGTTACCAGATACAAGATAAACGGTATAAGGGTTTGCAGCATCTACTTCATTAACAACCTTATCTTTAAGCGATAACCCACCAATAGCCCCACAGGATAAAAGGGCGGATAACGAGAAAA
>CAVIPP010000185.1:0-2262 GCA_963644615.1 Oscillospiraceae bacterium | reverse complement strand
CTATGTTGAAGACAAAATTAAAAGCGCTGATGAAAATTTAGAAAAATCGCGTAAAAATGTTCTTGAAAGTGAAAAAACGCTCAAAGAAAGTAAAAAGAATAGTATTGAAATAATTTCAAACGCTCGTAACGATGCAACAAAGGTTAAAGAAGAAATTATAGCTGAAGCAAAAGCGGAAGCTAAAAAAGAAAAACTAAAAGCCCAACAAGAAATTGCTCAAGAAATCGAAGCAAATAAAGACGCAATTCATAAAGAGATTGTCGATGTAGCGCTTAAAGCTAGTGAGGAATTACTTTCTCGAGAAGTTAACGCGGAAGATAACAAGCGTCTATTAAATGATTTTGTTAACGACTTATCTAAGGACGACAAATAATGGATTCTTTATATCATCGATATTCATCTGCCCTTCTTTCTCTTGCCATAAGTGAAAACAAGGTTAATCAATATAAAGAATCAATAAATCATTTATTGACTATTTTTAAACAAGAAAATGATCTTTCTAAAATTTTAGAATCATATTTTGTTAAAGAAGATGATAAATATCGATTGGTTGATGAATTGACAAAAAAATATCAACTGAAATATTTGAATTCATTTATTAAATTACTCGTTCATAAACATAGAATCTTTATCTTTGATAAGATTGGTAAAGATTTTATCAAGATCGCGAATGAAAATCTTGGAATTCTTGAGGGAACTATCTACTCAGTTCAACCTTTAAGTCAAGATGAAATTGATAAGGTGAAGATTGTTATTTCTAAAAAACTTAATCAAGATGTCGAATTAAAAAACCTTCTTGATGCAAGACTTATTGGTGGAGTAAAAATTGTCGTTCATGATCACATCTTTGATGGTTCATTAAGCGGCAAACTAAATGCTTTAAAAGCAAATTTAAATGAAAGGAGGGAATTGAAATGAAGATAAATTCAAGTGAAATTTCTGATTTAATTAAAAAACAAATTGAAGATTTTAATCACAAAATTGAATCTGACGATGTTGGTAGTGTTATCACAATTGGAGATGGTGTTGCTTTAATCTATGGTCTTGATAAAGCAATGCTAGGCGAACTCGTGTTATTTCCAAATAATATCTATGGCATGGTCATGAATTTAGAAGAAGAATATGTCGGTTGTGTTTTATTAGGAAATGATAAACAAATTAAAGAAGGTGATATTGTTAAACGCACTCATGAAGTTGTTCAAGTTCCAACTGGGGACGCTCTTTTAGGCAGAGTCGTTAACGCTTTGGGACAACCAATTGATGGACTAGGTGATATTAAAACTAAAACAACTAGACCTGTGGAAAGAATCGCTCCTGGAGTTATGTTCCGTAAAAGTGTAGACACTCCTTTACAAACAGGAATTAAAGCAATTGATGCCATGATTCCAATCGGTCGAGGACAAAGGGAATTAATTATTGGCGATCGACAAACTGGTAAAACTGCGATTGCAATTGATACGATTATTAACCAAAAAGATCAAAATGTTTTATGTGTTTATGTCGCAATTGGTCAAAAAAATTCAACCGTTGCCTCTATTGTTGATAAGCTTAAAAAAGCTGACGCAATGAAATACACTGTTGTTGTCAGCGCCACCGCGAGTGAACTCGCTCCATTACTTTATTTAGCCCCTTATAGTGGAACCGCAATCGCAGAAGAATGGCTAGAAGAGGGAAAAGATGTTCTCATCGTTTATGATGATCTTTCGAAGCACGCTGTCGCATATCGAACTTTATCGCTTTTACTTAAACGTCCTAGTGGAAGAGAAGCTTATCCAGGTGACGTCTTCTATTTACATTCTCGTTTGCTCGAAAGAGCTTGCAAACTCGATGAATCTCATGGTGGTGGCTCGATTACTGCTCTACCAATAATAGAAACTCAAGCCGGAGATATATCTGCTTATATTCCAACTAATGTTATATCCATTACTGATGGACAAATATTCTTAATAACTGATTTATTTAATGCTGGTCAAAGACCTGCTGTCGACAGTGGTCTTTCTGTCAGCCGTGTTGGTGGATCGGCTCAATGTAAAGCAATGAAGCAAGTCGCGAATTCTTTAAAAATTGAACTCGCTAATTACCGTGAACTTCAATCATTTTCACAATTTGGTAGTGATTTAGATGATGATACAAAGAAAGTTCTTCGTCATGGTGATGTTTTAATGGAAATTCTTAAACAACAGCAATATGACACTTATTCTCTTGATCATCAAATTGTTGAACTTTTTGCCGCTAAACATAGATATTTAGAAACATTAGAAA
>CAVIPP010000184.1:0-2300 GCA_963644615.1 Oscillospiraceae bacterium | reverse complement strand
GGTATCGTCTAATAATTATCGTGATTCACTATATAAAGATGCAAGCTCATTAAGAGATGGTGGAAATACAATAGAGATACTTCATGGAAATAAAAAATATTACATTTTTGTCACAAAAGGGGATGATTCTAGTAATGTTAAATTAACTCCTAAAGATAGTTCAACTTCCTATGATATTTCTTCATCTACCAAGATTATCCTTGATGATGATAGCAAGTTCTTTGATTTCAGTTATACAAAAGATGGCAAAGAAGTAGTTACAAAATATTTCATCACCGATGTTAATAACTCTAATAATTTATCGGCTGCTAGAAAAATGTTCGTCAGTAAATATACAACAAGCGCAATCGAGTGCGATGGCGAACTTGATACAGCATACGATCAAGCAATTAAGTTTAATGTCGCTTCCGTGTCTATCACTGAAAACGCTCCTGTTAATGCATCAGCTGTTGCCTATTCAATGTTCGACAAAAATTACTTATATTTATTTGTTGATGTAGAAGATGATAATGTCGATTCAACTTCAAATCCAGGTGGCAATAGTCCTGAATTGAATGACTCAGTTGAATTATGGATTTCGACGACTCAGATCTTACCAACATCTTCAACCGTTTGGGGTCTAGAAAATAGGCCAAGCGCTAATTATTGCGGAGAAGGTTTAATTCGAGTTCGCGCAGGTATGGATACGACCACTGACAAAGGACTTTCAGGATTCCATTATCTGTATGATAAAGCCTTTAAAGATAAAGCACTTGATGGTGCGAAGGTGGCGACAAAATTGACAACAGTTGGTTATACTGTCGAATACAAAATACCTTGGGCAGATTTTAAATCAAAGGTTAGCAATGATGAAGTTATTGATATCTTAATTGCAATTAACGATGGTGAGAATAATAGCCGTCATGGTGTTGTTACAACAAATAAAAACCATATGCTTTAGACCATATTAAATTGGCAGGTATGTAATATGAAGAAGTTTAATAAGTTGTTACTTGTTTTAGCGCAAACCATTATTTGCGTTAGTTGTTCTGGTGGTGGTTCATCTGATAACACAACCAATCAAATCTATGAAGACGATAACGAAGATATTTCGATCGAATCTGCAGTAAAAATAAATTGTGATTTTACTAAAAAAAGTGATCCAGCCCTGCTCAAGAAAATAGATATGTATAATGCAGGATGCGTTAATCCTATCACCGATTATGAACGAGATATGGAATATAGCAAATTGCTTAATCCTAATTCTTTACGTATTGATGCGTCGATTGGGAAAAGTGATGGAAATGCCGGCGAATTCTTAGTCAGCGATGAATTTGATATCTATGATGTTGATGAAACTAATGACACGTATAAAGTTGATATCAATTCCTTAAGTTATGATTTCTCGGAATTAGACAATACACTTGGCTATTTTAAAGAGATGAATACTCTTCCTTATATCGCTTGGTGTTATATTCCTGCACCACTTCAAAATGATTCTAGTTTTCGAACTTTAGAGACAAGAGTTACAAACTGGAGAGAGGTTTTTGAAGAAGTTTATTATAACTACGCAAAACATTATGTTGATAACGATATAAAAATCGGTTATCACGAAATATATAACGAACCAGACTTAGAAATTCTTAAATATTTTGGTGTGTTTTCTGATGATACGCGTTGTTTTTTAAACATTGATTCATTTGCTCCGTTATTAGAGGATGGAAAAACGCGTTCTCCTGCTGTTGGATGCTATCCTGATTTCTACGAATACGGCGTTAAAGGAATCCTTCGCGCAGACCCAGATGCAACCGTCGGAGGCCCTTCATTTGCTTTAGGCGAACTAGGTGTTGAGGACTGGGTTGGCTTTTTCCCTAGAGTTTTAGAGAAGAAAATCCCTATCGATTTTTACTCATTTCACACATACCTTGATGGTGACACATGGTTTATGAGCGATGAACAACGTGAAAAGGGCAGCAAAAACGAAATTGAACGCGTTGTTGACGGATTAGAAAGCAACACACATTTCCTAAAAACATCATTGCATATAAACGAATATTCACCAGTTAACACCGATAATGGACTATTTGCCGGTGATAATGCTGATTTCAATTTCTATTATGGCGCGGGTATGACTCTTACTGGCATTGAAGAAGCTATTACCCGATCATCAATTCAACAAATAAATTGGGCTCAACTTACTTCATGTAAAACAAATAGTAACGAACCTTATGCTTTGATCGATCGCTTTGGCAACCCGAAAGCGGCCTATAACGCAATGCTCGCATATCAAGATATGCCTGTATGGAAATATACAACAACAT
>CAVIPP010000183.1:0-2323 GCA_963644615.1 Oscillospiraceae bacterium | reverse complement strand
CCTCTGGGGAAAATGATTTTCTATTATTTGTTGCTCCTCCTGACGAAGAGTTTGCGCCACTTATTAACATATTTTACCTCCCACATTAATAGTCTTGTAAGTTATCTATTTTAAACATTTTGCTTATAAAGATTATTTTATCATTCAGGCAAATGGATTATTAATTTCAATGTCGTATGATTCACTATCATTTAAATTAGAATCATCAGCATTGTCATAACCATACATAGAGCCAACATTACGCATGCGAGTACCTAGTGGAATATTATTGTACATCCATTCTGAACGTGCTCCGGTTAATGAAATACATGAGTGAGTTGTATATCCCCACTTGCCAGGATTATCTCCCATACCAGAATGGAAAGATGCGGAATTATTACCATATGCTTCAGGATAACCATCATTATAACATTCAATGTAATCCATACAACGTCCAGGTCCTGTGTCTGAATCCCACCAACGTTGTGTGATTGTGAATGTTCCTGCGCATCCACGTGGTACTCCATCACTTGAACGACGTCTTCCAACACCTGCATACCAACCACCAATTGCATACCAGTCACTTGATGATGAATCACGGTGTAAAATAACTACTCGGCATGGTTCTTCCCAACTTACATATACATAGTAGTCTGTGTCTGAACCATCGCTTGTAGCTGCCGCTCTTGCTTCTTCAACAAAATCCCAATCTGTGAAATCCCATGCGGCATTTGTTACACCTGTTTCCGAGTCGGTTGATACTGCTTCATTTTTTGCAATAAGCTCGCCTGCCTTGTTATAATAGCATCTGCCATCTCCTGATGCAATTGCTACGGTATTTGATATATTAGGCTTAACATAAGATGAACTTGTTGTTGAACTTGATGAACTACTGCTTTCATTGCCCGAATAAGATGATGAGTTTGATGAATATCCTGAAGAGATGCCCGAATAAGATGAAGCTTTTTTTGTTGTTCTACTGGTTGTTGCATTTGAAGATAATGCCGTTAAATTACTTCCGATGTTTTTTGTATAATCAGTCGTTTCATTTGTATAATTACCCATTAATTTATTATAATTATCTAGTGCCGTTTGTAGCCATCTAGATATATATTCTATTTTGCTTATTTCATTATCAAAATTTGTTGTTTTTGAATTTCCTTCGCCCATTATATTAAGTGTATTATTTATACTTGCAAAGCAATCACTTATATTTGTGTTACAATTATAAAGTTCTTTTGCACATTCTGTTATTTCTGATATGCATGTTGATATTCCCTCTGGGGAAAATGATTTTCTATTATTTGTTGCTCCTCCTGACGAAGAGTTTGCGCCACTTATTAACATTTATATCCTCCTAACTTTTTATTCTAATAATGCGGGATTTCCACGTAAGACGTTTCTTCTGCATATGGTGAACCACCGCCAAGATAGGTCATCATATTATCGTTATACCATGATATATCAGTAAACT
Organism: Oscillospiraceae bacterium; assembly: GCA_963644615.1. Classification (GTDB taxonomy): domain Bacteria; phylum Bacillota_I; class Bacilli_A; order RFN20; family CAG-826; genus Fiminaster. The sequence continues at coordinate 870 of CAVIPP010000183.1, read as the reverse complement.
GAACACCTTCACCATTTGAACGTGCATTAATCATTAGACCATTACCATAGTATATTCCAGCGTGATATGCTTCACCATCGTAGTCGATAGAACCTGGTCCATAGGTAACTGCTTCTTGACCAAAGAATACGATATCCCCAGGTTTTAGTGAATTGATATCGGCTTTCCATGGATCACCATTACGCGTTTTAATTAAATCCCACTGACATGATGCATCATAATAATCATTACCATCTTCACTAAATCCATATGGATTTGAAGTGGTGCATAATTCATGTGTACCCCTAAGATAACTCCAACCAGATAATCCATCACATACAAATTCCGTTGGTATGTTGCCAGTAGCATATGAACATCCAAGACGTGAAAGTGCATATAATAATACACGTTGTCGTCTATCTCCTTGGGTTATGTTAGGCACTTCAGCGTCTGAACCATACGCACCATTAGGTAAATCATCAAGTGTAGGCAAATGCCATGTTGCAACACCATTTTCATCAAAATCATAAATTGCACCATATTCATCAGAAGCATATGGATCAACACGTGTACATGATTTTATAGGCTGATGTGTTTCGGGATCAATGCATCTAACATTTCCTGATTTGTCGAGCCACCATCCTGATTCAGGCATTTCATCAGTAGGTCCTGTAATTTGAGAAGTCCATGTTGAAGAATAATAATTTGTTTTTTGGGACGTTACTGTAAATGGATTTGATGAATTATTTGAACTTGTTGAAGAGCTTGTTGAAGGACTACTATAATTTTCATCATTTGAATAATTTGATGAATAGTTTGATGAATATCCTGAAGAAATGCCCGAATAAGATGAAGCTTTTTTTGTTGTTCTACTGGTTGTTGCATTTGAAG
>CAVIPP010000182.1:0-2331 GCA_963644615.1 Oscillospiraceae bacterium | reverse complement strand
TTAATGGTAATGTTATTTCTGCAAGCGGTGGAAGCGGTGAAGCTTGTAAGTATGTGGCGATTAAAGAAGATACTACATATGGTCAATACTCTGGTGATGCATATGCCGAGTATAGTGGAGCAATTGCGATCGGTTCATGTTCATCAGCTAAAAATGAAAATGCTATTGGTATTGGGTTACGTTCCGCCGCCGATAATTATTGTTCTATCGCTATTGGGCATAAGTCTAATTCTACAGGTCAATGTTCTATAGTTATAGGCCCAGATGCTACAGATAATTCTGCTCAAAATGCTATTGCAATCGGTGCATTTGTTAATCGGTGTAGTGCTACTGGAAACAATTCTATAGCTATAGGTAGCGAAAGTTATGCTAAAGAACAACAATCTATTGCGATTGGCTCGTTAGCCTGTGCCTCTGGTAAAGGTTCTGTTGTTATTGGTGCTTTTGCTAAAAATACTGAAAGCGATGGTAATGTTGTAATCGGAACACAAGCAGTTAATCATGGTTATTGTTCTGTGGCCATTGGTCAATGTGCAATAGCAAATAATAATAAGTCTACCGTTATTGGAGCATTAGCCGAGACTGGTGGTAATAATAATAATGAACCTGAAGTAGCTATAGGCTATTGCGCTTACGCCGCAGGAAGTGGTTCTGTTTCGCTTGGTGCTCTTGCTACAGCAACTTATCATGAGTCAATTGCTATTGGACACCGGTCTCTTTCTCGAGGAACCAGCTCTATTGCAATCGGAGCTTATTCAAAAGCTTATACAAATTCAATTTCTATTGGGACATCGAATGATCAACCAGATATTACTTCAACCTCTAATTCTATTGCAATTGGTAAAAACTCTTCAACTAGACATAACTCGGTGGCGGTAGGCGTTGGTGCTGTAGCTAGTGAATGTGTTGATGGTAAGTATTCAAATAATGGGTCAGCGTTTGGGTTCTATGCTAAAGCCAGAGGCGACGGATCTATAGCAATTGGTAGTGGTGCTGAAGTTTTACACTCTACTACTGGATTAGTCAAGTCTGGACAGTATAGTATAGCAATTGGGTATTGTTCTATGGTCTATACTCCACAAAGTATGGCGATTGGAACAGATGCAAAGGTCCAAGGATGTAGAGCAATTGCTATTGGTTATGAAGCTAAAGGCAATCTTGATAATTCTACCACTATTACAGCTAAATCATTTACTGGTGATACATCATTACGGTTTGTTCAAGTTGCCGGTGATTCACTTGCTAATTCTTATTATATTTTCCAATACGATCCTAATAATGCATCAGATCCAGTTGGTATCAAAATATCAGCTTCAAACTTCTTTAACATGTTGAAAACTGCCGGTGGATCTGATTATACAACTAAACCGGAGGATGAAACACCAACTCGTTAATCCTCTCCTTTAACCAAGCTCCGCCATAATCAATAAAGCTTTCATCAGTTGGGAAGCGATTCGGAATGGGTGGCGGTTGTGATTCGTCGGGATTCATATATGTGAACTAGCCACACCCTAAAGGGTGTGATCTTTCTTGTCAAATTATTTAAAAAAATCTAGATTATTTTTCAAGAGCTTCCTGAAAGGCTTAGGTAAGCCAAGAAAATTATCTACAAAAAAAAACAAATCTTAAATAATACATATACATTTTTAAAATTATGGCAAACAAAAAATATGAACTAATGAAAGACGATACAATCAAAGCCGGTGGCAAGACATTGTATCGTATTCGTGCACTCAAAAATCTTAAAGGAACCCGTGGAAATATTCTAGGTGTTAGAAAAGGTGATATTGGCGGGTACATCCAATCAGAAGACAACCTTTCACATGATGGCACGTGCTGGGTAATGGGCGATGGTATTGTATACGGCAATGCTAAGGTTTATGGTGATGCTGAAGTTTCTGGTGCAGCAATGGTATATGGTAATGCCCAATTATTTGAGTATGCAGTAATTTCTGATAGCGCTAAAATTTATGGCAAAGCTGCAGCTTATGGCCGCTCGGTTATTACTGATGAGGCTGAGATTTATGGAAATGCTAGTGTAGCCGGTGAAGCGGAAGTTTCTGATAAGGCAAAAGTTTATGGAAATGCCGAATTAGATGGTAGTGCTGTAATTTCTGGTAAAGCTGAAGTTTGTGGTAAATCTATTGTGGTCAATTCGGAACTTATAAAAGGTGTTCACAAAGATTTGAATGATATCGAACAGTGGTAAGATAATTCCATCGATTCTTTCAAAAATGGCAGCTTCAAAAGAGCTGCCTTTTTTGTTCCACAGCACTGTCTAAGATTTAGTACCAATGACCTTGGTATTTACAGACATTCATTTTGGCTTAA
>CAVIPP010000181.1:0-2335 GCA_963644615.1 Oscillospiraceae bacterium | reverse complement strand
TGTTTACGTTTTCTAATGAAGAAGTATCCACCTATCGCGGTTACGCTTGTTAATGTAACCACGACAATAATCATAATCGCGGTATTGCTATCGGATGATTTGTAAATCATATTCGAAATGTTAGAGGAAGTTGTGTTTCTGCCAAGGAAATCGCTATATCCTCTTGAATAAGGAGAAGCATTATATTTATTAAGAATGTAATCATAATCAGCAAGAAATTTCTTAATCGTGCCATTAGCTGCTGTTTCATCTGATAATGCTTCTTTTAGGAACGCTAATTCATCAGCATCAGTTACGTTCGTAGTGAATAAATTAGCAATATCTGTCCATTGAATCGTTGAGTTAACGCCGTTAGTATCACAATCTATGTAGCCATTATCGTAAATGGTCTTAACGGTGTCGACTAAGGCTAAAGAAGCTTCATGAGTATTATAAACATCCTCAGATAGTTTATAGATTTGTGGAATAAGCATTTTTGCGCTTACATCACTAGTTACATAATTTAGAAATCTTGGATTCTGAGTATTATATAAAATTCTTCCAAAACTATTATTTAAAATTTTAACACCAGTATAGGTGACATTATTTACTGTCTCGGTGTAACTACTAAAAGTCCAATTCGCATCATAATTTTTTACGGAGCTATCCCATGTTAATGCTTTGTCTTCTGTTGCTCCTAGCATTTGCCCATTATCATTTAATAAATGCCAAGAAGATGAATTGCCGCTAAGTGTGAAGACTAATGGGTTGTTATCATCATCGTAATTGAGTTTTGTGATCATATTTTTATCCGTTGAAAATGACGATTTTGTTGCACAACATAGAAATACGTTGTATGTTGTCTCACTTTTGATTGCAAAATCACCGGCGACAAAACCATTTGCGCTTTCGGCTATTACGATTTTATCTCCAACGGACAAAGACGAATAATCTGTGACTAAATGATAATAACCATCACCCTCTGATACCAATTTTTCAAGAGTTTCAGAAACGACATTAATGGTGTAAGTAGTTGAAAAAGGTGTCTCACTTTTTGGATTTGGATAAGAAACGGTGATTGTTTGTTCCCCTCCTTTTGTCAAATCATAGCCCGAATATGTGAAATCAGTTGCGGATAAATCAAGCAAATTATCCTTATTAATTTTGTATTCTCCTAAGCCAGTCACTCCTGTTTCTGAATCAACCCATGTTTCACCTATTTGATAAGTTGATTTGACATTATCGGTATCAAAAATAACATCAACAATATAATCAGCTTCTACAGTTATGCCATTAATAGTGAATGAGACGGTTACATTATTTTCGGTGTAGCTTCCTACGACACTTGTGGTACCAACAGTTAATGTTGATGGGCTAAATGTTATATGTTCAACATCAACATCGCTACCAGTTATATCTTCATCACCGTAATAGACTTTAAATGTTAATCCGGTTGGATCAAATGATTGACCGGCAACATATGATGTTATTGGAGTGCCACTATATTCTAATTTGGCCGGAGTTTTTGCTTCTTCTGTGTAAATCGTAATTTTATTTGATGAAACAGTTCCGTAAGTTGCCACTAATTCATCAATTTTATCGCCTGCAGTAGCGGTAACAGTTATTTCATCGCTGTTTTTTGCTTTTGTAGCACTTAATGTCAAGCCATCTCCACCTTCACTAAACGATAAATCAACTTCTTCATAACCGGTAAGATTATCGCCTATTATTCCAATAGTGAATGTTTTTGATTTTCCAACCGCTAATGTGACATCATCTGATGGCGATAACGTTACTCCCGTTACAGTTGGTGTCACATTTTCTTCATATAAAGTTATTGAGCTAATCCAACAATATTTTGAACTTGTCAATTTGATTGAGGATACACTTTTACTACTAAAGGTAAACTCATAATTAACAAAATTCGAGGTCAGCGATTTTGCAGAATCGCTACAGGCATCAATTTTTAATGTAGCAGCTTTTGTACTATTATATAATTTCGCATTGACAACTGCTTTTGTTGCCGCTGTTAAGGCGTTTGCTAAAGTAAATTCGACCTCACCACCAGCTTTACTTGTCCCTAATTTTAATCCAGCAAATCCGTTGTAGTTTGCCTTTGTGACAGTATCAATTGAATTAACGACACTGTCATCCACAAAAACGTTTGATAGGAGTGTATTTGTTGATAATTCTGAACCATCTCCAGATGTTTGGCTATTTGTCTTAAAAGTAAGTGTCGTTGCAACAACATCGGCAGCCCTCACCTCACTAGCCTCTCCATGAGTTCCACCAAGGCTAACACCAACGCCTAAAACTAATGCAAATCCTAAAGCTAAACTTGCTAATCTTTTCGCAA
>CAVIPP010000180.1:0-2346 GCA_963644615.1 Oscillospiraceae bacterium | reverse complement strand
TATCATTTAAATAATGATGGAGGAAGTATAATGTCAGACGAAGAAATTTTAGTTGAATATTTTGGTGGAAGACCACAATGGAGTGGAAACAAGCTCTATAAGATTGGAGACATGAGAGTCGAATATTCTGGAACTAGACTTTATAAAGTTGGTGGAGCAAGAATTGAATATTCAGGAAACAAACTTTATAAGGTAAACGGTGAGAGAGTTGAATGGTCTGGAAACAAGGTTTACAAAATCGGTAGCCATAGATTCTAATTATCGTTTTATAACATATCACCTATCAGAAATGGTAGGTGTTTTTTGTTATACACAATTGACCAATAAGTCACATAATTGTATAATTGAAACATAAGAAGGTAAACATATGGACTTAGCAATCATTGGCTCAAGATTGGTTTCTTTACGCAAAGCTAAAGGAATCTCTCAGACGAAACTAGCAGAACTCACCAAGCTGGATAGAACATATATTTCTAGAATCGAGCGTGGTAAGCAAAATATGACGATGACCACTTTGATTTTCATATGTGATTGCCTTGGTGTCACGCTCAAAGAGTTTTTTGATTTTTAGAATTAGGGAGGTTTTTATGAGCAAATATCAATCTATAACTATTAAAGATGCGATGAATAACATTGCATCAAATCAATATTTATTACCAGCGATTCAAAGAAAATTCGTATGGGAAATTGATCAAGTGGAAACGCTATTCGATAGCATTTTGCGTAACTATCCCATCAATTCGTTTATGTTTTGGAAAATCACTGATGATAAAATCAAACAAAATTACAAGTTTTATACTTTCATAAAAGACTACGCAAAAAAATTCCATGAAGATAACCCCGATGCACCGACACGACTTTTAAACAATGATTTTTTCGCTGTTATTGATGGGCAACAAAGAATGACAAGTCTTTATGTTGGATTGATTGGTACATATAGGACAAAAAGACCAAACAAGAGATGGAAGGACAATGAGGATGCGATGCCAACCAAGACTCTTTATCTAGAACTGTCATCACCATTAAGCACAGTAATTGACAATGAGAAAATGTATAATTTTAAATTCCTTACTAAGGCTGAGTTGGATGAAGACAAAAAAACTCATTCAGACCATTATTGGTTTAAAGTTGGTGATGTACTGAATTTCAAAACACTTTCTGATGTCAACTCCTATGCTATTAAGAATGGGTTATTAAGCAATACTTTTGCCGTATCTGCATTAGCTGATTTATTCAATAAAATAAATACTGAGGACCTAATAAACTACTATGTGGTAGAAGAGCAAGACCAAAACAAAGTTCTTGATGTGTTTTTGAGAACAAACAGTGGTGGTACTCCATTATCATTTTCCGATCTTCTTATGTCCATAGCTTCCGCAAACTGGACTTTGTTTGACGCAAGAGAAGAAATGCGTAAGGTTAGGGAAGAAATCTATACTTTTGGTAATCCTTGCTTCGATGTTTCTCAAGATTTGATACTTAAATCTATTTTAGTTTTATCTGATTCGGATATTCGATTCAAAATTGAAAACTTTGGAAAATCTAATATTGAAATATTTGAAAAAAAATGGAGTGATACAAGAAAAAGTTTAATTGCAACTTTCAAATTACTAGAACAATTAGGTTTCAATGACAGCCTTTTAAGAGCTAAAAACGCAGCAATTCCTGTTGCCTACTATATTTATAAAAATAACCTCGCTGACTCTATTACAAAAACAACATATGATGAAAACGATAAAAAGAATATTGCAAAATGGCTCTCAATGTCTTTATTGAAAGGAACATTTGGTGGTCAATCTGATGGTGTTTTAAAAGGAATTAGAGATGTAATTTCAAAATCTAAAAGTGGAAAATTTCCAATTCAAGATATATTCGATAAATTTAGACTTGATCCAGATAAAAACTATGTATTTGATGATGCGGTCATTGAGTCTTTCCTCGAAGAAGAATATGGTTCACCAACGGCTGGTCTCGTTTTGAATCTTTTATATCCAGATGTTGTTTTGGCATATGGAAAAGCTATAGCTGAAGATCATATGCATCCAAAGACTCAGTTTGAGGACAAGAAGAAACTTTCAGCTCTTGGTTTGACATCTACGCAAGAAGAATTCTTCAAGGATAAGAAAAATTATAATTCTGTTCTAAACCTTCAATTTTTAGAAGAGTCTAAAAACAAATCAAAAGGTGATGATTCGTTGGCAAAATGGGCTAAAGACAACAAAAAGAAAAATTCAGAGTTATATGTCGAAGATACAACAAGTCTCGATTTAAAAGATTTTGAAACATTTATAAAAACAAGAAAGAGAGAACTATCCAAGAAATTAAAAACAATTTTGTCAGTATAAA
>CAVIPP010000179.1:0-2354 GCA_963644615.1 Oscillospiraceae bacterium | reverse complement strand
AGACATCTAGTTGATGTCCTTCCTTAATAAATATAATTTCTTGATTCTATATTACAACATAAGTGTAGCGGCTCACAAGGGTCCAATGGGGTCCAATGGGGTCCAACTTTTAAGCAAGGGGCTTCAATTACTTCTGTTTTTTATTTTTATTTGTAAATGCTAATCTAAACTTGTAGTTTCCTGCTAATTCAAAATGTAGGTATTTTCACCCTCCTATATAATGTTCCTAGGAGCATAGAAAGGAGGTGAAAGTATGAATGAAAGGAAAGATATAAGAGAGGGGATAGCGTTTATGTTCAAACAAGGAGAACTAGATAAAAATATTAAACCTAATTATGCAAAAATAGGTCGAGAACATGGTTGTGATTGGCGAACTGCCAAGAAAAATTATCTTAATGAAGGAGCCTTATCAATAAAGAAGGATATTCAATCCGTTCCTTCTAAATTGGAACCATATAAACAAATTATATTGATTAAATTTGATAATAATGTTCCTGCAACCGGAATTTATAGGTTTCTAAAGAAGACAACAAATTATGAAGGTTCTTATTCTTTGATCACAAAATTCTTGAGAGAAGAAAATCGAAAAAGAATTCAACAAGCAATTATAAGATTTGAAACTGAACCAGGTAGACAGGCGCAAGTAGATTGGAAAGAATCACTTACATTTGAAACTAAAAGTGGCAAATCTATCAAGTTCAATATCTTCTTAATTGTGTTAGGCTTTTCTAGGATGAGATTTATTAAGGTCACAGAATCTAGAAGCCAGCAAGATGTGTTCTATTGTTTGCTTGTGGCATTTACCTATTTTGGTGGAGTTCCTAAAGAAATACTCTTTGATAATATGCGTTCCATAACTGATAAAAGCAGGACTACATATAATGAAGTTGTCTATAATGATACATTTGTGGAATTTGCTAAGGAAGCTGGATTTACACCTAAAAACTGTGTCGCGTACCGACCATGTACTAAAGGCAAAGTTGAATCTGTTGCAAGACTTATGAATCGTCTTAAAGCTTATAACGGTGAAGTGGAAACATTCGAAGATATCGAAAGAATCGTTAATGAATTCAATGAAGAAATCAATAATGAGGTACACCAAGGAACAGGTCGAATACCTAAAGAATTGTTTGAAAAAGAAAAAGAACATTTACTTCCGCTTGGTGATAATTTTCAAGAAAGAATGATGCAATTCATTGAACCAGACGTACGAAGAAAGGTTTCAAAAGAATCATTATTCTCATTCAAGGGACGTAAATATTCTGTACCACCTAAATATATTGGTAAGTACATAATTATTGTAAACGATAATGGCGTAGAATTCGACATAACAGATGAAAAAGGTAATTGGATCAAACATCAGGAATATGGTTCTAAAGCCATCAATTATAGTATAGGTGACTACTTAGAAATATCTAAAAACAGTTCCATCAAAATGTGGAAAGATGAAGATTTAGAAAAACATGCAAGTGAGGTTCTAGGAATTTATGACAAATTATAACGAATTGACAAAAAACTTAGAGACACTTCAATTAAGTAAGATGCTGGAAATGCTCCCTAGCATCATCGATGATAGTGTCAAAAATAACATCCCATTAGTGGATTCTCTATTTAAATTAACGGAATTAGAAATTAAATTTAGGGATGATAGAGCAAGAAAAATTAACATCACAGTCTCACATTTTCCATTTTATAGAACGATTAAAGAATTTGATTTTGATTATCAACCAAGTATTAATCGTAAGGAAATTGAAGATTTAGCATCACTTAGGTTTATTGATGAAAAATCAAATATTGTCTTTGTTGGATCTTCTGGTGTAGGCAAAACTCATCTTGCAACAGCAATAGGAATTGAGGCAGCATCGCAAAGAATATCAACTTATTACATTAATTTTGCTAAGCTTATGGAACGTATCAAATTAGCAGCAAAAGAAAATCGATTAGAATCAGTTATTAAACATTATTTAAAATATACTCTTTTAATCATTGATGAAGTTGGTTATGTTCCAGTTGATAAAGATGCCTCATATGGCTTCTTCCAGCTTATTGCAGCTAGATATGAAAATAGACCAACAATCATCACGACAAATCAACCATTTTCTAAATGGATGGAAATATTTGGTGATACATCAATCACTGCAGCGATTATTGATCGATTAGTCCATCATTGTAGCATCATCAAGATCAATGGTGTTTCATATCGAATTAAAGGAAAAGGATTATTTGAAGACGACAATTAACTATTAAAAAACCGACATTTTGGATTAGCAGAATCATTCAATTAGGGGTTGACATGGACAATATCCGTATTTTTTCGTATTTGTCGTGATTTATTTGTTTTAATTCATAGAAAT
>CAVIPP010000178.1:0-2357 GCA_963644615.1 Oscillospiraceae bacterium | reverse complement strand
AAACATATGAAAATTACAATCTATAATTCAAACGTAATAGAAAAACCAAACAACAATTTTTATCCAAATAAACATGAGCTCGATACTAGTGCTGAAATCGACTCATCCATATTTGCTCACGACTACGTAGGGCCAAAATTCAAAAACTCAACTAGATCAGCAAATAATCTCATCAGCACAAATTGTGTCATCGTCGATATCGATAATAGCCATAGCGAAAATCCTAGCGACTGGGTCAGTAGGGATGACGTAGAAAAGCTACTAGGTAATGTTGCGCACATTATTCATTATTCAAGGAATCACATGCGCGATAAAAAGGTAGTTAGCGATAACGGGACAGTGACCATCAAGCAAAAGCGACCTAAGATGCACATCATCATCGCCACGAATGAGATTACCACTAAGGAAGAATATGATGACTTAGTTAATCGTCTATTTAATTACCTGCCGGTAATCGACGAAAAAGCAAAGGATGTAGCGCACTTTTTCTTCGGTACAGTTGAGCCTAAGATTGAGGTCATCGATGGAAAATTGCCACTTAATGAATTACTTGATGAATTGGACTTTGACTCGATTGACACTGATGTAATTGAAGAAGGTAGCAGAAATCCTACAATGCATAAATATGCCATTAAGGTACTTAAGCGCTACGGGGATACGGATGAAGCCATCAATCTCTTCAACGAGAAAGCTAGTCACTGCAATCCACTTCTACCAGATAGCGAACTTAAGACAATATGGAAGAGCGCTCTTGCATTCTACAATAAGGTAATAAGTGCTGATCCAAATTACAAAAAGCCGGGTGAATATGAGGACAATAATGACTATCACCCAATCGATAATACTGACTTAGGACAAGCGCTCCTTATCCAAAAGTACTTTATCAATCAGATTAGATATAGTGCCGCTACACTTTCCATCGTTTACAGAGGTAATAAGTGGGAAGAAAGTGAAATTGGTGCGCAGGGCATCATCCAAGAACTCACTCACCGACAAAAGAAGCAGGCACTTAGGGAGTTAGCAGCAGCCAAGAAGAGATGCGAGGAATTAGGTGTCTTTGGTGCCATATCTGCTGTGCCGAAAACCAAGATTGATATGATACTAGCAGATGAACAAAAAGAAGCATTTGATGAGTATCGTAGAGCTCTTGATTTTAGGGATTACGTACTAAAGCGCAGGAGTTCACATAGCCTTGCTGGAACACAAAGAGAAATGCGACCACTAATCGAAATTAACCAATCGGAGCTAGATGCAAATCCTTTTCTTCTTAATACGCCTGATGGAACATATGACTTGCGCCATGGTGTTAAGGGGAAACGTGAGCATAGGCCAGAGGATTTAATAACCAAGATAACTAGTGTTTCTCCATCCACCAAAGGAAAGGACATGTGGCTAAATTGCGTCAATACCATATTCGGCAATAATCAGGAACTAATCGATTATGTCCAGGAAATGTGCGGCATGGCACTATATGGCAAGGTCTACTTCGAGGGATGCATCATTGCCTATGGTGATGGCGGCAATGGTAAGTCAACATTCTTTAATGCTGTTAGTGGAGTGTTAGGTAACTATAGTGGCGTTCTAGCCTCAGATGTACTTACAACAACTATCAAACGTGATAGACAAGCAGAACTCGCTGAACTACGCGGCAAACGTCTAGTGATATCAGCAGAAACAAAAGCAGGTGATATTTTCGATGAATCAACAATTAAGCGCATGTGCTCAACTGATAGCATTAGTGCTTGTAAGAAATTTAAGAATCCATTCGACTTTAAGCCTAGCCATACATTAGTAATCTACACCAATAATTTACCGAAGATTAGCACAATGGATGATGGGACTTGGCGCCGTATTATCGTCATTCCATTCAGCCATAAATTTAGCGGCAAGGAAGATATAAAGAACTATGCTGATGTCCTAATCGAAGAAGCTGGCGAATATATCCTCTATTGGCTTATGGAGGGTGCAAGAAGAGCTTATGAGAAGAAATTTAAAATTGTTGCTCCATCTATTGTCGCTGATGCCATAAGTGGATATAAAGCCGACAATGACACGATTGCTAGATTTTTAGAAGAATATACTGACACCAGCAATAAAAAAGCACAATGTCCCAGTGGCGAACTATACAGCAGGTATCGTTCCTACTGTTATGAGTGTGGTGAAACGGCTAAAAGTTCTGCTGATTTCTCTAAGGCAATTAAGAAAATGGGGTTCGGCAAGGTTAAGAAAAACGGCAGATTTTACATAAAAGGCATAAATCTAAGCCAATCCTCCTCTACCTCAACGGATGAAGAATTTGACAAGTTACTAAAGTAAAAGTCCAAAAATCGAGAGGAGAGAGAGGAGGATTCCTATTT
>CAVIPP010000177.1:0-2357 GCA_963644615.1 Oscillospiraceae bacterium | reverse complement strand
TTATGCTATTGTCAATTGAAAAGTAGTCCACCTCATCAGTTAAGAAGTAGGCCAGTATAGTAGACCCCTAGGGGTCGCGTTTTTTAATTTTTGTCTTTTAGCCATTCTTTTGTTTGCTTCACTCGATATGAGTCTCCGAGGATTTGAACAATATTTGCCTTGTTGGTTAAACGGTCAACCATCGCAGTAGTCATGATGGTATCTCCGAAAAGAGATGGCCATTTATCAAATGTTAAATTTGTTGTTATGATGACCGATTTGCTTTCTGACCTATTAGATAAAAGGTTAAACAAAAGTTCACTTCCATCTTTATCAAACGATATATAACCTAGCTCATCTAGAACGACTAAGTCATAGCTCATGAACTTCTTCTTATAGGAAATTATTTGTCGTTCTTTATATGCTTCTTTAAGCTCAAGAATAAGATTTGGAATTGTCACGTAAAGGACACTCATATTTTGCTGACAAGCGAGTAACGCTAAAGCGATTGCTGTATGAGTTTTACCAACACCTGGATTGCCAATTAAAATGACATTTCTTCCCTCTTTTATAAAAGATAACGATTGAAGTTCACGAATCGCATTTGCAACAGGCAACGAAAAGGCATTCCAATCCATCTCAGCAAAAGTTCTTAAATAAGGAAATTTTGCAGCCTTGATTTTACGTTCAATAGAAACTTCGTATCTTTTGTCGCATTCTTCTTTAAGAACTAACTCTAGAAATTGTTCGTAACTAAGCTGTTCTGATAACGATTTTTCAATCAATGTTGAATAATTTTGCCTTAGATTAGAAAGGCGCAAGGAAAACGCCATTGACTCAATGTTTTTGTTCATTTTTGTTTATGCTCCTATGTTAAATGTTTTATTTATTTCATCGAGTTGATGATTTGAAACCATTTCCACATCGACATTGACACTGCTACCATGGCTATTGCCATAGAGATACTCTATAAATTCTTTCTCTCTGCCTTTATACTTTTCTTGATAGATGGCCACGAGTTCAGCATCAGCTTGCCTTAATGCTAGAGATCGACATAATGCACCAGGCTTGCGACGCAATGTCTTCAGATAATGATAGATATTAAGCGAATATGAATTCTTACCATCTATCTTTTTGTGACGGCATAATTCCATGTTGTCTTTATAAAAGACGATGACATCGTTAATGATTGAATAACGAAGTTCTTGACCGATATAATCTTCAGGAATTGAGTAGCGATTAGTATCAACTAAAGCAACACAATATTTCGAATCAACACGGACTAAACCAAATTTGCCAATCATATAATCATGAACTGGTAATGGTTTTAAATGCTTCTTTTCTTCTTCGAAAGCAACTAACGAATCTTTATTCAAATCGTTCAATGATTTTTCAACATATTCTTGCAATTCCTGGATGGATTCAAATTGATACTTCAGTGAAAATAATTCACATCTTGAGTTTTTACCACTGTTTTCAACATGTCCTTTCTCATTGCCTTTCGCTGGATTGCATGTGTTCACTTTAAAATTGTAGTAGGTCGAAAATTTGACAATAGCTTCTGTGAGTTGCTTATTGTTTTTGAATCCGCAGACTTTAACTACAGGTTTTAAATTATCAAACACAACCTCATTAGGAACGCCACCAGCATAGCGAAAAAATTCGATTAATCCTCGAAAGACAGATTCGATTTTTTCGTCGAAGTAAAGACGAATAAATATGAAATTAGATGCTGGGCAAGATATTGTCGTTTGATGCAGCACTTTCATCTCGCCATTAATAAGCACTTTTACTTGGTGGAAATCGAATTCCACTCGATCGCCATATTCGTAGAATTGTTTGATAAATACCTCTTTGTGAGAGTTTCGATATAAAGAGTAATAATGCCTTATTTGGGTTTCGCTTATATCGAATCCTTCACGCTTGAGTTGTCTAAACAATAGGGCCCCATTTATCTCTTGCTTATTAGGCCCGAGCTTCTCATTCCTTTCATTGTTGATTCTGATGAGCTCATAAAATCTCTTTTCAAGTTCACCCACAAATTTTCTTTTTGTCCGATTAGATGTGTCCATCTTTTCGGGTGCGAGCAACTGATCTTGTAATGCAGAAATAACAATTGGATCAGTGCATGATGCGAGTTCTTGGCGATTAGCAAGATATTTGTCGATATATTTGTCGACAGTTTTTCTTGAGATGCCAAGTTGTTTTGCAATTTTCCTTTTCGATGTACCTGAGTTGTACATTGTAAAGATTGCTGCTTTGTCCATAAGTGTTTTCACCTTTCTAGACCCTCCTTTTAGAAGAAGGATACTTTTTGGTGGCCTACTTTTCAACCGGCGCGGGTTAATAAATGGCCTACTTTTAGACTAGCGCTCGCA
>CAVIPP010000176.1:0-2423 GCA_963644615.1 Oscillospiraceae bacterium | reverse complement strand
GGATAAATTGTTACCAGCTTGAGTTTCTAAAGAAGTCACCAAAGCATTATTCATTAAAGGCGTAAACGAAGCATCGAAAAATGATGTAAAAAGCATGCCTAGTAAGGCGATTAGTAAAAAGTACCAATATTTCAATGCATATTTAAAAATTTGTCTAAATGGTTTAGCATTCAATTTTTTAATATCGAGTTCTTTTTCTTCACTAAATACTGGCATATATCTCCTTTCTATTCGACTCTAGTTTGCATACTATATACGTTTTGATAAAAGCCCTTCTTATTTATTAGATCTTTGTGTGTACCAATTTGTGCAACTTTGCCATCATCTAATATAATGATTAAATCAGCATCTTTAGCAGTCATTACTCTATGAGTAATAATAATAGTAGTGGCTTTCTTTTCTCTGTTTTTTAATGCAGTTCTGATTCTAATATCGGTTTGAGCATCGACTGCACTTAACGAATCATCAAAAATTACTATTGGAGCGTCATTTAAAATTGTTCTAGCCATCGCTAGTCTTTGTCTTTGACCACCAGACAATGTTGTTCCTCTTTCTCCAATTAAAGTGTTATATCCATCTTTAAACGCTTTAACTGTGTCATAAAAATCGGCAGTTTTAAGTGCTTCATTAATGTCTTCGATTGTAACTTCTTTGTGCGCTATAGTCATATTTTCGTAAATTGTGCGTGAGAAGAGAAATGGTTCTTGAAGGACAATAGCAACATTTTTACGAATATGTTTTTTCTGAATATCTTTTAAAGAGGCACCATCGATTTTTATTGTTCCAGAAGTGTAGTCGTATAATCTAGTTAATAAAGAAGACAATGTTGATTTTCCGCTTCCTGTCTTACCCATTATTGCTACAGTTTGTCCTTCTTTAATATGAAAGCTAACAGAATTCAAAATCGGTTTATTATCGTCTTCGAATTTAAAGGAAACATTATCAAAAATAATGTCGCCATTAATTTTAGGAACTAATCCTGAATCAATATCTTCTAGAGGATAGTCTAATATTAATTTCATACGATCAATTGCCACCATAGCTTTTGAAAAATCGTTAAATATACTTACAGATTCTCTTATTGGCCAAACAATTGCCGATGTGTATGTAATAGAAATTATTAATGTTCCTAATGAAATTTCACCTCTATAGCATAAAAAGGCACTGACTAAAGCTGTTGCAATAATTTCACCGAAGACAAGTATATCAGTCGTTGAAAAGAACAATGAACCAACTCTTCGCCACTTAATATATTTTTTCTTATAATCATTTAAATCATTTTTAAAAATTTCAATTTCTTTTCTCTCGTTATTGTATGCTTTCACAACTCTAATTGAGTTTATGTTTTCCTCTATTTTTCCAATAACAACTGCCTCAGAATCATCAGTAATGCGATATAATTTTGCTTCTTTTCTTATTAAAAAATATGAATAAATCATAAGTGGTGGTAATAACGCTATCGACATTAAGGCGATTTTATAATCAAGTGTGACAAGTATGACAAAAGATAAAATTAACGTTAATAATGTTTGCCATAAAGAGAAGAATTGTCTTGAAACAAAATGTCTCAAAGTTTTTTCGTCTCTCATGCATGTTTGTAATAAATCGCCATTGTTATGAGTTTTAATAAATGAATATGGCAAGCGTTCAATATGATAAAAAAGTTTAAGCCTTATCTTTTTGGAAATTCCTGTATCTATTTTGCCTCGCATAATTCCTCTAAAGATAAAAAATAGAGCTGTAATTAAGCCAATTACTAACGTTGAAATTGCAATAATCCACTTATGTGTGTAAACAAAATCAACCCCTCCAAGCATGTTTAAAAGGAGTGTTCCAATCGGCCCTACAAGATTAGTGGAGAAGATATCTGGAGTATCTAAGTTTTGTGAGTAACTATAACAGTCAACTATTAACTTGGCGTTATAAGAAGCAAGCGTTGAAAAAAATGAGTACAAAAAAATAATAATTAATACCAAAGCAAAATGAATTCTATATCCTTTTGTTAGTTCAAACATGAATGAGAGGTATTTTTTCATAAATAAAATTTTAACAAAGGGCATAATAAGTTAAAAGTAATTTACTTTTTGATGTGTTAATATACTTCGAGAAGGTAATATAAGTATGAATAAAGAGTTATATGATCGAATAATTAAATTTAGAGATGATAGAGATTGGTCTAAGTTTCACACAGGAGAAAATTTAGCGAAATCGATTTGCATTGAAGCAGCTGAACTTTTAGAAGTCTTTCAGTGGGATCATAAAGAAAAATCTATCGATAAGGTTAAAGAAGAATTAGCGGATGTCTTACTATATTCAACTTTGATGGCAGACCATTATCATTTCGATATTGAAGAAATAATGTTAGAAAAACTAAGAAAAAACGAAGAAAAATATCCAGTAAATTTAGTCAAAGGTTCTTCGAA
>CAVIPP010000175.1:1993-2445 GCA_963644615.1 Oscillospiraceae bacterium | reverse complement strand
GCAAAAAAGTGGAAAGGAAAAAAGCGACAATGGAAACAATGATAAATATATTTTGAAATATTGGATCGAGTCTTTCCTTTTTGGATTTGTATTCTTTACCCTTATTTGACAGATTTGCGTCCTCTTTAATTGGAAAAACATATCCGCAGTGAGGACAAACATTTATAGAAGGTTTTAAAACATTGTGGCATTTAGGGCAAACTAAATTGCCATCCATTCGAGAACCACAATTAATGCAATATTTGGCTTCATCAACGTTTTCAAATGAGCAACTAGGACATTTTTTCATAAGGATGAATATATTTTACAATGTAAAACCAAAAAGTGAATAGAAGATAATTCATTGATCAAAAAAATTATGGAGAAGATTCTCCATAACCAACCAATAATAAGCTCCCTTGTACAAAAAAGAGTGGACGCTATGAATTCAAACATCGCAATATTGCTCTTTT
>CAVIPP010000175.1:0-1983 GCA_963644615.1 Oscillospiraceae bacterium | reverse complement strand
TCAAAACTCTAATTAAATAAAGAAGCCAGGCTAAGTTGATTTACTTAAACCATGACTAAGAAAACAATATTGTAAATTAAGCTTTCACAATGGTGTAAGAGAACTTTTGACCGATTATGGCTGAAAAAATTACAAATTTATTAACTAAATCTGTCTAAATTCGTTTATTGTATCGTTCTTATGAGCAGATTCAAATGCTTCAAGATCACTGAGACGATTGCTATCATCCGCTACTTCAGATTTTTCTATTAAATTAAAGGACAACGCTAAAGAAATAGTAATACCAACCTCAATACCTAAATTCACATCTACACCAGTAAGTTGAGTATTGCTTTCGTCAGTACGAGCAGTTACTGTTAATGTTTTTAAATCACTATTTCCAGATAATGCTTCAATATCTATATCTAAATAGAAATTATGGGCGGATTCGTTGTATTTAAAATCTTTCAATACCTTTTCGTAAGGGATTTGATAATTTTCATTATTATTTACGGATTGTTCAATTTTATTAAAATGATAATCTTTAATACCCATCACATCTTGCAAAAGAATTTTTAAAACATTATCAAAAAAGTATTCAGTAGTGTATACCCCAGCGTAATTCCTAGTTTCTTGTCTTAACAAGACCGTTTCTTCGTATCGATCAACATAAAACATTGATTCATGATAAAAGATATGAGCAGATCTAAAACTCTTTGTCGCAATAGTGTTTATTCCCCAGACTGTAGGTATGTTAGTTAAATTAATGTCAATTTTAACATCACTATTATGATTATCATCAGATTTGCTCCATATTTTGATATCTAATGGTGCGTCTTTTTTCATTATGCTAGCAAGATTTAAATGAGCGTTACCATTGAAGTGATAATAATTATATTTAGAAGTATTGATTCCAAGTTGTAGCAATACTTTTAAATCACCAAAATCAATGTAATTTGCGTTCCTATCCAATCTAAAAGTAGATGATGTATCCTTGCTCACATCATATTCTTTTAAATATGCATTAAATTCAAATGATTTATTTTCGGTAATACCATCAATATTTAAATTTGAGAATTTTAATGCTTTTAATGAAGGCTCACTTCCAGTTTCATATTCAATTTTTAGATTAAATGAAACATGAGACATTGATAAAATATCTAATGATATATTCATATCGATATAAGTTTCGGTAACCTCTAACGAATTTATAATATTCGTAGTTAGTAAAAGTGTGTAATCTCCATTAATAATTTCGTTTAATGGAAGAGAAGTTGTACTATCGAAAATCTTATTAACGATTTCTTTCATGTGGTCATCAGGATTATCGATGGTGATATCTTTAATTAATGAATATAAATCCTTTAATGTTTGGATTTTCATCTTTCCATTAAGGGTTGAATTATATGAAAACAAAACTTCATCAATAGATTTAAGATCAACTTTTACGTTATGTAGATAGCCATCATAATCGACGATACTTACTTCACCATATCCAAATCCATTATCGCTTGTGTTTCCATTTTCATCTAAGATTTTTCGATTTTCATCTAAAGTGAATTGAATGAAACTAGGATTATTATCTTTATCATTACCAATTGTAAGCTCTTTGCTCAGCCCGTCTTCGGTTGTGACATATTTTCCATCGAATTCAATCGCAAATTGAGATTGTTTTGAATATTTATTTATCATATCAGATAGACTTGAGAGTGGGTCGAGATTCTGATAGTCATAATTAGAAAGTGAATAAGGTTTATAATCTAGAAAATTTAAACTCACTTTTGCGGTATATCCACTTAAAGTGAATTCTGTGAAATCAATTTTTGAAATGCCATTATTAGAGAAAGTTAGTGTGACAGTAATATCATCTAAATCAGCAAGCTTTTCGGTCGCTAACGAAGGTATTAAACCAATTTTAAGTTCATCACTAGTTAATGTAATACTTCCAACTCCATTATCGATCGTGCTTATGATTTCACTAATATTAGGATTTTCAATAATTGT
>CAVIPP010000174.1:0-2493 GCA_963644615.1 Oscillospiraceae bacterium | reverse complement strand
ATGTTTAGTGCTTTAAAAAAATCGTGATATAATCAATTTGATTAAAAGGAGCTACATAGTTATGAAAAAAGAAAATGAAAAAGTTCTAACTAGTGAAGAGGTTGTCTGTGAAGTTGAAATAAATGAAAAACAATCATTAACATTCAAAGATATAAAAGACAAACTATTAAATTTTAGACTATTATCTTTATTAATTTATATAGGTGGACTTTTATCCATTTTCCTTTCTATTCTCTTCCTTTCATTTTTTCAAAACGCCAGAATGTATATGGGTAAAGAAGCAGATTACACTGGTCTAGCTGTTAATGATGATCAAATACTTGGCTTTGTAATGTTTATCTTTACTGTCGCTGCGCTAGTTATAGGTGTCATCAATGTTTATACATCACTACCTTTCATTGTTAATAAAGAAAAATTATCTCCTAAAAAATCACATGGTTGGCTATCTCTTGTTGGAGGAATATTAGACTTATTAATAGCGATATTCTCTATATTAAATTTAGCCCTTAGACCAGACACTCCTGTTGGATTTTGGGTTACAACTCTTATCTTTGGTCTTCTTTTCGCCCTATATAGTGGTGCGTTATTATTCCCTGTATTAAATGTCAAAATATATCAACCTAAACCAATAACAAAAAATAATTAAGTTTTATGTAAAATTATATGAGCGACCTATATATAAAGAGTCGCTTTTTAAATTATTTCATGTTCAATTTACAACTTATTAATGAGCATCAGATTTGAATTCTAGTTATTATATATACATTAACAAAGGCGTTTACAAATAGAAAGAGTCTTATTTTGGTTTATATTTAAAAAGAATTAATATTCTTATAATCGCGATTATATTTATTAAACTATTTGATTATTATCGGATTAATGTAGTCAGCATCTCACTTTTTAAATTAATAAAAGAAGAGCAAATAAAAAAGTGAGGAATTAATTTTTCCTCACTTTTAATTAAGTTAAATCAATTAGTCAGTTATCTTAGTGCCATTAACATAAGTTTCGGTGCTTTTTAAACCAACAACTGTAGCGTTAGTGTGACTCTCTAAAGCATCACCACTAATAGAAGCAACATAAGCGGTTGTATCATAGTTAGTAATTTTAAGAGTACCGCCAGCACTAACAGCACCAACCATACCGCCTTCACGTTTTGCGCCATCAACGCTGATACCACTACCTTTAACATTATCAATTGTTGTTGTGTTACCACCTACTTGACCTAAAACGCCACCAGCAGTATAAGAGGCAACATTTGCAGTAGTAATAGTACAGTCTTTTATATCAGCAGTACCAGAGGAATAGCCAATGAGTGCGCCACCATATTTAACATTTGAAACATTAACGTTTTTGACAGTGACATTACTAATATTTACTTTGCCGCTATCGCTAGAGCCAACAACAACACCACCTGCGCAAATATAACTATCATTATAATCTCCAGTAATAGTAACATTATCAAAATTTAAATCCTTAACTGAGACAGTATTGCCACCAGCAAAGACTCCACCAAGAAGTCCACTTCCGTGAACATTGTGCTCAGGAGTAAAATTAGAAATAGTATGGTTTCCACCAATAATATTTAAATCATGCTTGTAAACTGTATTAGTGTTATAAACTGGAGAGACATATTTTGCGTCCTTCATATCGATATCATCTTGGAATAAGACGTCAGTGTAGGTAAATTCTCCACTATTAACTAAGTCAGCAAAGACCGTTAAATCTGAAGGAGTATAAACTAAATATTCATAATCTTCTGCATCACTAGTAGCAGCGTTGCCTTGAATTGCTTCAACAGTAAATGAGATTGTAGTGGATTTATCTTGGAATTCATTTTTCTTATCGCTTGGAAGGCCGATTTCGACATCAAGTACCATATCATCAGAATCTTTTTGTAATGTTGCGTATTTACTAACTAATGTATTTCCGTGATATTCTTGATTAGCTAATTTAACGGTTAATCCTTCGAATAAGCCAGTGTTATTAACCGCTTTAATGATGGTGCGATATTTAACATTGACATTACTTTCGTTTTTAACATTGATCTTTAAAGTGACTTTATCGCCTGGAACAACATTACTGATAGTTAAATTGCGTTTCTCATCATCAAGAGTCGCGGTTCCTCCAGTTGTAAACTTTCCATCTTGAGTTGTTTCAATGATATTATCTGCATCTATAGAAACATCACCTACTAAAGAATCGGCTTTTCCAGAAAAAAGTCTTAAGTCGCTTAGTGTAGCGTTAACAGCGACTTTGCCTGATGTTACTGCAATATTAGTTTTACTTTCACTTGTAAATAATGCATAAGTCGCACCACTAATTAAAGAAGCTGCTCCAGCAATAGAAGCGAGTGAAACAAGAAGAATACTGCTTTTTTGCTTTTTGTTCATTTTGTTAAATGTCCTTTCAATATATTTAGAATAGTAAGCACTAAAGTTTTTATTTATTTAATAAATTAAAAATTAACTTTAACAATACTTTCCCTTCTTC
>CAVIPP010000173.1:0-2520 GCA_963644615.1 Oscillospiraceae bacterium | reverse complement strand
AGAAAGGACTTTAAGTCTAATGAAATACACATACTTCGACCCTCGTGGTCAAAAACAAAGCATCGATGTTGACGATGACTTATGCATCACGCTTCTTGAAGAAGATAGAAAAGAAGCCAACTTGGAACGCAAAGTAAGGGACCATGTTGCAATGTCAATTGAGTTCGATGGTGCGGTAGTAGCCGATTACACCTATGAACCAAGTCGCCTTTATGACTTACTCGAAGAAGAGGAACGCATGGAAGCATTTCTTTCAACTTTAACTAAGAAACAAGAAATAAGAGCACGCCTAGCAGCGGCAGGTTATTCCTATCGCGATATTGCTCGTCTAGAACGTGTCGATATTTCCACAATTACCGAGTCTTTTAAGTCGATAAGAAAAAAAGCCATTAAATTTTACGGCAAGAACCCCCTCAAATAGGCCTTCAAATCTCCTAATAGTGAACGAGGCAAGAAAACGCAGCTTCGTTTAGAAAGGAGAAATGAATAAATGAAACATCTAAAAATTAGCGTTTCAAAAAAGCCAAAGGAAGATGCAGTTCTTTCCACTCGTAAGGTAAGCATTGGTAAACGTGCCATGAAGAAACTTTTCGGTGGTAAATCAAGAGTTGCAATCATCCTACCTGGTGAGGCAGTAGATGAAATTACTGTCACCGATTTAGGGAAAGGAGCAAACTCACATGACCACAAATGAAGTCATTAAAAAGCTTGATGAGTGCATTAGCATTCTTACTTCACTTAAGTCGCAACTAGCTACGAAAGAAGAGGTAAAAGAAGATGGACCAACCCTTACTGAGTTGCGTTCAATTCTTACCACATTGGTTCATGAAGGCTATACGACAAACATTCGAGTGCTTCTACTTACTTATGGCGTTTCTAGTCTTAGTAATTTAGATCCTAAGTATTACAAAGAAGTCTATAAGAAAGCACTAGAATTAGTCGCCTATCGAGGTAAAAAAGATGCCACCAAGTAAACATTGTTTGCTAAGTCCATCAAGCTCAAAGGTGTGGCTCTATGAATGCCCAGCGATGCCTAATCTATCGAAAGGATTTGAGTCAGTACCAAGTGAAGCCACAATATTTGGCTCAGATACTCACGCTTATGCTGAAGCAATTCTTAGAGAAGAACTTGGTATTAAAGACTTTGATGCTTTGCCTACTAACTTAGAAGCACTTAAAAAGAAACTTCAATTCTATTCACCAGAGCTTGTTTCAATCGCTCAAGAGTATATCGAGAAGATTCTTGATGTAGTGCGGTATGAAACTAAGCGAACAGGTAAAAAGCCAATCATTCTCTTAGAGCAATACCTTGATATGGACTATGCCCCAGATAGCGGTGGATCACTTGACTTTGGACTTATTAGCTCTGACGGTCAAGACCTCGTCATAGGTGACTTAAAAACTGGGCGAATAGCTGTAGCTAAGGACACGCCTCAAACCAAAATCTACGCTCTTGCAGCTTATAAACTTTATTCAAAAATCTATCCGATTAGATTCATTCGAATATTTATTAGCCAGCCGAGAGTTAGTGGAACTACTGAATTAGTGCTGACTCCAAATGAACTCTTAACTTTTGAAAAAGAAGTTCTTATTCCTGGAGCCAAAAAAGCACTAGCTGCAACCGAAGAGGACGCTAGAGTTTGTAATCACTGCAAGTGGTGTCTAGCAGCTCTTAATAACAACTGTAAAAAATTTAGAGAGGAACAACAAAAATGTTAAATATTACAGAAGGTGTTAAACGCACACCAATAAAATGCGTTATTTACGGACCTGAGTCAATTGGTAAAACCACTCTTGCTAGTGAATTTCCAAGCGCTCTAATTGTCGATGTTGAAAATGGCTCAAATGCCTTAAATGTTCGTAGAGTCCGCTGCGACAAATCTTGGGAAGAGCTTCTTTCCACGGTTAAAGAAATCATCGACACACCCGCTCTTTGTAAAACCGTCGTCATCGATACTGCCGACTGGGCTGAATATTTATGCGCCAAATATGTATGCGATAAATATAAAAAAGTTAATATTGATGAGTTCGGCTATGGCAAGGGATATACCTACCTTACAGAAGAATTTAAAAAGCTTCTAGATTTATTAGATGAAGCAGTGGACAAAGGACTAAATGTCGTTGTCACAGCTCATGCTAAACCACGTAAATTCGAACTCCCTGAAGAGATGGGAAGCTTTGACCGATACGAACTTAAAACAAGCAAGAACACATCGCCAATATTAAAAGAGTGGTGCGACTGCTTACTTTTCTGCAACTTCAAAACTATCGTCATTAGCGATAGCAACAATAAGAAGAAAGCTCAAGGTGCAAAGCGCACGATCTATACAACTCATAGCGCTGTCTACGATGCTAAAAATCGCTTCAATTTACCAGAAGAATTAGAAATGTCTATCGAATCTTTAGCGCCTCTATTTAGTGATGCACCAAAGAAAAGTGAGACGACGTCTTCTCCTAGTTTAGTGGAAAAGTTAAAAACGTTATTAACTGAAAAAGGAATAAGCAAAGCCGAACTTAAAG
>CAVIPP010000172.1:0-2533 GCA_963644615.1 Oscillospiraceae bacterium | reverse complement strand
GGTTAGAGACACGCCAGAAGCAATGGCGGAATTGTAAAATTTTCTAAATTCAATTGTATTTTTTTGGTTTGTTTTGACATCTTTAAACAATTTAGACGTATCGATGGCAACCCCAGAATAATTTATACCTCGAGTGACCACTGTCGTATTTTTCATTTTATTTCTGGATGTAACCAGTAGCTTGGTTTCTAAAGTATCAGGACACTCTTTAACCATTAGTCCGAAATCGCTTGGCGTTTTCCCTTCTACCTTCATAACATTTAATTGTTCGTCGAGGTTTTCAACAGCCTCCATAACAGCGCCAAAGGAATCCACGTTTATCTGACTCATATAAATACGACACAGATCCTCATAGTTAGGCCTATAGCCGAACCATCGGCACATCTGCAACAAAGTGTCATAGGCGGCAGAATTACGACTATAATAGCTTGTCATCAAGCCTTCCAAGGTTAAACCACGCGACAAAACGAAGCCGCCTATGGCGATAACTCTTGCGCCAGTTTCTTTGTATTCCTTATATTTAAAACGTTGGTCGCCTTTATATTTGTTATTGATTATCGTGACTGTAAATTTCGAAACTTCATCAAATAATAATTCTTTTATTTTATCGAAGGGCACTTCCTCATTTAATGACTTATAGGGAAAATTAGAACTTTTATCGGTATAGAATTTATCTTTTGTATAAATATCATAAATTCTTCTCATCTCCGCATTTTTCAAAAACCTTTCAAGAGGGTATTTGTCGTATTGGGAGATTGTGTTTCTTAAAATTTCTATATAAGTTTCAATGCAGTTTTTAATATCTTCGTGAATAACATTGTAAGCCGAAATATTAACCATCATAGATCTATGCTTTTTATCATCACCACGTGCAGTTCTAATACAATTGCAAATTAAAAAGTTGCATATAGCTTCTCTTAATGATTGTGTGAGCCCTTGATATTCATAATCCTTTTTGTGCTTCGCAGGAAGAAACAAAGGCTCATTTTCATCTAAAACAACTAAATGATTTGATTGTGTTGTGTCAAAAACTTTATCAGCCCCAAAATAAGATTCTGGCGAAGCGTGTAAACGATGTATAAAATCGCTAGGAAACAAATCGTTATATCCAAGTTGTTCATCTTCTGGATTGATAAAAATATTAGCGAATGGTGTGGCACTATAGCCGACATAAGTAGAACAATTGAAATTATTATAAATGTCTCTTATTAAGGCGTTGATTGTTGATGGGCTGTCATCTGATTTTGTATTAACGCTGGCATTGTCACATTCGTCATCTATAATCATGATATTTTTGCTTGATACGCCATATTGTCCAGGCTTCAGCCATTTCTTTACTGAGGTTAGAACAGCCTTGTTCTTTTTAACCACCAATATCAGTGGCTTGCTAAAATCGCCTGATGTAGCAGGTATTGAAGTGAAATCTTTTTCGTCGGTAGTTAAAGGTGAAGCAAAGTATTCTTCCTGCTCGCCATATCTCCCAACGCCTACGTAGATTATATGATCTTCGCCGATTGATGAACTTATAGCGCCAATAAACCCTTCGTCGACTCTTTCTTGCGTTTGGATTCGCAATGAATCTGTCATACCTGCGAGGATAAGGATGAGTTTATAACCATAATCACATGCGAGCGATGCTAAGGCCAAATAATTAGACGTTTTACCGGATTGTACGTCGCCCATGACCAAGCCCTTCTTTCTTTCGTGAGACTCAGGGTCAGCACAGTAAGAAAGTATTTTTTCAGATTCGTGAATAATGGAATCAATTGCCCCTTTGCCGAAATGAGAATAGCCTAAATATCTTTCATATCTTTCTTGAAAAACATGACCTTTTGTTGAATCTAGCTCGCTTTTTTTCTTATAAAACCAAGTATCGCTCGCTTCTTTCCCAATTAAGGTAGTTCCAGGAATAAATGTTTTACCACCATATTTTCTTTCGTATTCAAAAGCAAGTTCTTCAACTTCAGCATCGGAGAGACTATAAAGTTTACAAATGGTTTTTTTGATTTTGATAATTAGTTCCTCATGGCTCATTGTTTCGCCATTTAAAATAGAATCTAATATTTGGAGGTAAGTGTCTTTCATTGTTTAAGTCTCCTAATAATTTCGGCTTTTCTGTGCGAGATTCTTGAAAAAGCTTGGCTATCTAGCAATTTATTGGCTGCTAATATTGGATCATCGGAAGATTCGCAGAAGAAAAGTAAACTTTCGACCAATTCGTCTTCATCAGAACCTTCATCCGAGTTCATAATTTGCATAGAATCTGCATTGTCAGAGACGATAAGTCCCTTTGGGATGAATTGCTCTACTTTATCAAGATATAAATCTAATATGGAACGTTGTTTATCATCTAAAAGAGCAGATAACTCAGAATAAAGAGGGTTATCTTCGCGGTTGATTTCATATTTCACCTTGCCTCCATGTAAATCCACCCTATGCCATAATGGATACTCGGCTTCTGCCTCTTTTTTTCCTGGATACCTAACTTCTCTTTTGCTGCGAACGATAGAATCTTTTATAGAAATTTGTAATT
>CAVIPP010000171.1:0-2541 GCA_963644615.1 Oscillospiraceae bacterium | reverse complement strand
CGAAAAAGAAGCTAAAAAACAAAAAGATATTGCTTTCTATAAAGCTGAAATCGCTCGTTCTGAATCTCTACTTAATAATGTGAATTTCGTTTCTAAAGCCCCTAAAGAAAAAGTTGATTTAGAAAAAAATAAATTAAAAGATTATAAAGAAAAACTCGCCTCAATAGTAAAATAAATTCTTGAAAGATTATGGAGACTATGTCTCCATTTTCTTTTTGATAAATAATTTTAAGACATTTTTTAATTTTTTACCCCAATAAGTTAATAGGAGAGAAAAAAGAAAAAGTACTTTGAAAAAGGAGGTAAAAAAATGGTTAAAGTATTTATAGCGGTCTTAGTAGTAACTATTGCTGTCATCGTCGTCTTTCAAGTCGTTGATCCAAGTGTTGATACGATAAATGGAGAAAACACAACTCTAGTTAGTGATTCTACATCTATTAGTGTTTCAATTTCTGGAGAAGTCGCTCACGAAGGTACCTACATCATGGAGGCTAACACCTATTTAGGAGATTTGATTAGTGTTTCCGGTGGGGTTACAAATAACGCTGATGAACTCGCTTATGATGTCAATTATCTTTTAGCGGACTCACTCTCATTTTATATTGCGCCTAAATATGATAATAACGATGTTTGTTCAATGTCTGCTATCGTCAAAGTTAACATTAATAGCGCTGACTCTGATGAACTTCAAACTATTTCAGGAATTGGATCAACTATCGCTAATCAAATCGTTAATTATCGAACAAATAATGGTTCTTTTGGTCGGATTGAAGAAATTAAAAATGTCTCAGGAATTGGTAACGCAACATTCGAAAAAGTAAAAAATTACATCACAATCAAATGATATGACTATTTTCTTATTAGTCATCTCTTATGTAATTGGACTTTATTTCTTCAGAAATAATTGGCCACTCATAATTGTTATAAGTGTCTTATTTATTGTTTATTTAATTATTAGATTAGGTCTTAAAAGACTACCTATCTATTTATTTGTCTTTACACTTGGAATTTCAACAAGCGCCATTATTCATTACGTTAATCCTACTAAAGAAAGTTATAGTGGAATGGTCGTGGAATCTAGTGAGAATTATTTCATCTTTCAAAGTGGAATATATCGCTTTTATGTCTACGAAAAAGAAACAGAAAAGCAATTTGGAGATTTCCTTGTTATTTATGATTCACCCAAAGAAATTAATTTTACAACTTATGAATCGCAATTCGATTTTAACGCTTATCTAAAAGATAAAGGAGTTAGATATTCTTTATCAATTTATAAATGCGAAGAAAAATTTATATTGCCAGTAAGAATTAAGAAAGCTAAAGACAAATTTTTAAATTCATTCGACGAAAACACAAAATATTTGCTTAATGCCTTTCTTTTTGCGCACAAAGATACATCAAACACGACTCTTGGTAACGCAGACGAGATTGGTTTATTATTTCTATTTTCTGTAAGTGGAATATATTTGTCGTTTGTTTTAAATGGTTTAAAAAAGATATTTCGCCTCATTGTTCATAACAAACTTGCGGATATTCTCCCCTTAGTCATCTTTGCCCCTTATTTTGTCTTTATTTTTCCTAAAATAGGGGTTATTCGAGTTTTTTCAGTCTATATTTTTAAATACATCAACGAAAATTTTCTAAATAAGAAGTTTTCATATATAAAAATTATTTCTTTACTAGCTGCTTTATTTTTACTCATTAATCCAACATATGCTTATCAAGGTGGATTTTATGTCGGATTTATGCTCAGTGCATATATCTATTTTATCGGCGATATATTGTCAAAATATAAAAGATTAAAAAAGAAAATAATGATGCGTATACTTATCTATTTATTTATGATTCCAATCGCATCTTTTTCAGGAGGGACATTTCATCTATTTTCATTAATTTTTCAAACGATATCAATACCTATTAATGAAATTTATTTCATTACTTCGCTCATTTCTTTATATACACTTCCATTTAGACATGTCTTAAAATTTTTCTCAGATGTCTTAGGAGCGATATATTCATTTTTTGCTTATATTGATGTTTCGATTTCTCTTGGTCAATTTTCAGATTTTTATGTGCTTATTTATTATTTACTTTTACTATATTGTCTTTATTTATTTGAAAATGAAAGAAGGGCGCATTTAATTAAGGTTAGTAGTGTTCTTTCAACCCTCTTTGTCGTCTCACTTTTACCGATTCGAACTTATCTTACTAATGCAATATATTTTATTAATGTCGGACAAGGCGATTCAATACTCATTCAAAATAAGTCACACGCAGTGATGATTGATACCGGTGGAAATCAAAAATTTGATATGGCAAAAGAAACGCTCATCCCATTTTTAAAAAAGCGACAAATATACACTCTTGATGCACTTATTACAACTCATTCAGACTTTGATCATAGTGGTGCAGCTACCTCACTAATAGAAAACTTCAATGTCAAAACTTATCTATCTAATCGGAATGATTTTCCATATCAAGTAGGGGACATATATTTAGAAAATCTGAACGTTTTTGATTACGATGATAATAACGATTCTT
>CAVIPP010000170.1:0-2569 GCA_963644615.1 Oscillospiraceae bacterium | reverse complement strand
GTCTTAGAAGTAGTAAAAAGCATATTTAAAAACAAAAATGTAGCGATTAGATATAGCCACCACCACTTCTGATGTGAATAATGTAGAAGTAAACAGTAGAAAATCATAAACATTAAAAGCATAGAGTAGTTGCTTCGGTTAAACCAAAATGATTTGACACTATATATATATTCTTTGATGATACCTTGATTTAAGTTTTGAATTATAGTGACGTATTGATCAAATTCAACAATGTAAGAATAAATCATACATACTAGCGTTAAAGATATTCCAATATAAAAGCCAATATCGAATATTTTTAAGAAAGCAATTTTACGAGGAAAAACATCAAGAGATAAATAAATGACAAGCATTGAAGAAAATGCAAAGAAAATATAATAAATTCTATTTTTAAGAGTTACATTAAACACCCCGTGGTAGACTATATTAGGATTTAGTTGATTATAAAAATCAAATTCTTTAACACTTGAAGTGGCTAACAAGACAATAAGTGAATATAGAAAAATAAGGCCACATAATGACAAAAATACAAAATTAGGTTTAAAGCCATTTCTTTTTTTCTCGATATAAAAATAGATAACTGTTATTAAAATAATTCCAAGAAAAAGTAAAAAGAGTTCAGAAAAGCTAAATGTTTTTAATGGATTCGTAAAATCAATAATGCACACATTTTCCCAAAAGTGCATTATCAATAAGACAATAAAATAAATAATCCAATTAGTAAATAAGACTCGCCTAGAGGTCATACAAATAAATATTATATCGTTAAAACGATAAATAGAAAGTCTAATAAAAAGAGGCTAGTAAATACTAGCCCCAATTAGATTATATAAATTATTAAGATAACAATGTGGTGTCTCCAAGTACACTCCAAATTGTCTTTTCCGCATTATATGAGCCTTTACCCCAATCGTTATTATCGCTAATAACACTAAAACCAGCTGTGCCAGTTACTTTAAAGATTGTTCCATCACTATCATAATTAATAGGTGTAACAACTTTAGTGTTTCTAACACGGACAAGTAAACTATCTGATGTATTTGCTAAACGAACAAATCTACCATTCATTTTCACTAATGTGTTGTTATCAAAGATAATTTCGCCTTCATTAGATTTGTTTGATAATTGAATGTTATTATCATCACAATCAGTGAAGGTGTTGTTTTTAACAAAAAGACCATTTAATAATGCGACATTATTGTTCATTGTGATAGCTTGTGTAAAACTACTTAATTTATTATTTACAATATAAATATTGTTTAATCCTTTTTTGCCTGTTGAAAGGAATTCTTCAGATGATGAGCCGCTTCCAGCGTAGAAGAAATGAATATTTGCAGTGTGGTTTCCACTCGCTTCACAGTTTTTAATGACTAAATTATTCACATATAGATTAGCGCCTTTAGACTGACCATTATTTTCTCTAAGAAAAACTGAACTTACAGTTGGTTGATTGAATTTAAGTCCATCAATTGTTAGATTTTCTAAATCAATATAACTAATAAATCCACGACCCATTTCCGAATGATTTGATGCTGGCGAGCTATCTTCCCAGAATAGACCTGCTTCAACTTTAATTCCATCGATTGTCACATTAGCGTTATCCTTAGCTTTAATTGTTATATTTTGTAATGATCGATAGTAAGCAGGATAAGAAACATCGCAATCTAGATCACTTCGACGAGTGCTACTCGATAAATTTTGACGTAAATATAATGTTGAATAATTGCCTTCATCGAGTTCAACAATTGCGTCACCTTTTAAAGAATCGAGAGTCTCTTGAGCAGTCTCAGTACTTACATGATAGACACCATCAAAAGCATTACCTTGAACTGCTTCTACATTAAAATATAATTCAGTTTTTTTATCTTGATAGGAGTCATCTCTATCAGACGGAAGATTAACTTCAACTGGAACAGTGATGACATTACCTTCAGCGCCTAAATCAGCATATTCACTAAAAATCTTAGTTCCAACAAAATCTTTTCCATCGATTTTTATTTCTAAACCAGAAAATAAACCGGTGTCTTCGCCTATAGCGACAACGTTTCTATACTTTGCAGCAACATTTGAATTGTTAGTAATGACGACATCAAATGTTACTTTATCTCCAGGAACCATATTTGAAAGCGTTAATTTATTTTCACTTCCAGATGCGAATGATGCAGTTCCACCAGTAGAAAACACACCAGGCTCGTCAGTTAAAACAATGTTGTCACTAATAGCATCACCAGTCAAATTAACACCTGAATATGTTTGAATATTTTCAATAGTAGCGGTCACGTTGACTTTACCACTTGTAACAGCGATATTTGTTTTACTTTCACTTGTAAATAGGGCATAGGTAGCACCAGCGGCGACAAAACCCGCAAGTGTTAAAGCACCTAAGGAAGTAAAGATGATGGATGTTTTTTGTTTTTTATTCAGATAAACCTACCTCAAAAATATTTAAGGATTTACTACCTTAACAAAGTTATCATAAACCCTAAATTGATTATTTGCAACCTTAAGAACAGTATGTTTGTAACCTTTGCGAATTCTTAAAGTAAATTCCGGTATTTAATTAAAACCT
>CAVIPP010000169.1:0-2574 GCA_963644615.1 Oscillospiraceae bacterium | reverse complement strand
AATGTAAGCGTAATTTTTTTACAGGTATTAAAAACTCGAACGGTCGAACGTCCAAGTTTATTTAATATTCCAAGGCATCAAAGCATCTATTTCTTCAATTGGCGAATTTGGTTTCAACTTAGTAAGCAACATCTCAGTGAATTCTCCTGGATCAAATCCATTAGCTCTCGCAGTTTGCTGGATTGAAAAATAAATTGCTGAACTATCGGCTCCGTTTTTAGTAAATGAAAACAAGAAATTTTTTCTAGCAATAACAAAAGGTTTAACAGCACGTTCTGAAATATTGTTGGTCATTTCTATATGGCCATCTTTTAAATAATTAGTGAAACCTTCCCATCTTTTAAGCATATAATCTCTTGCTTTGCCTAAAGGAGAATTTGGAGCTGCATCAATTTTCTCTAAATATATTTTTATATTATTAATTTTTTCTAAATAGTTTTTACTATTCCGTAGATCTTTTATTTTTTTTGGAGATAGTAAAGCATCGCGATATTCCTTTTCTAAATGCAATAATTCATCAATCATTTCGACTGCTTTTTGTGATTTTGATACAACATTTTGTTTTCCACCTAAGGCTTTAGTAATATCCATAAAATTTCTTCGAGCATGTACCCAACAGTAGCAATTAATAACATTTGGAACCCTCGCATATCCAGGATAAGCATCGGTCAATAAATAGCCTTTATAGTTCTTTAAAAAATCAATAGCATTTGTGGCTTTTCTATCTAATGCAGCTTCATAAATATATATTGGATTATCATAAAAACTAGTTAAAAAGACCCATACGTATCCCGTTTTCTTTTCTTTGATCAATTTTTGAGTCGTTTCATCAGCGCATATCACTTTGGCGCGATTATTCAGTAAATAATACTTTAATCTATCATAATATTGTTCTAGAATTTCGGTAGCCATTAATTGATAATTGCATAGATTCTGTCGAGATAATTTTATGCCTTCATCGTAATAATATTGTGACTGTCGATAATAAGGTACTCCTAACAAGAATTTATCTTTCATTATTTGAGAAGCAAAACTCGGCGTACATATCGAATGAGGAAAAGCATCATTTTTGATTTGCTGATAAATATGTCCATCTTTAGAAACGTATTTTTTAGATATTATTTTAGTAATTTTATATCTTCCTGGAATCCAAGAAAGCTTATATGAGATGTCCTCTCCAATGTAAACATTCGCTTCATTTTTAGCTTCTTCAGGCTCTAAAACAATAGTTTCGTCAACATGACTTTCTAAGTATTCATAATCAAAATTTTTCGATCCTGTCTTTCTCCCTCTTTTAGAAGCTACATTCTCTTTTTCCTTTGTTACCTCAGCTTCATTAAAGGTGTTTTTTCTTACTTCGCTTTTTCTGGCGAACATTTTTGCGCGACTTAAAGCTTTTTTGTCGCTTACTTCTTCTAGCTTTTTAAGAGCTTCGTCTCTTTCTTTACGCGTTTGGTAAAGTTCTGCATCTCTATCTTCTAATATGATGATGAGTTCTTCTTTTGACAAGCTCGAATAATTCATAAGAACATACTAGCACATTAAGTTTACTTTGTAAACTTAAAATTTATCCAAATAGCGACTATCCTTTGGACCTTTAATAAGTTTTAAACCGGAAAGTAACCAAGTTAACTCTGCTTTAGTAATATTCATAGCTTCATCAACGTTCTTAGGCCATCCAAAATTTGAGTCGTCTAGTCTTCTAACATAAACCCAAACACCAGCTTGATCTTTTTCATAAATTTTGAGTAAATTCATTCTTCGATTGCAAAATAAAAATAACTTATGAAGCCCGTCTTCTTTGTTTATTTGTGAGGCCATATATCCAAGCGTGTTTATTCCTTTTCTTAGATCGACAACACCTGGATAAAGATAAATCTTATCAATTTCATTTAGTTCGATCATAGCCAAGCATCTCCAATACTTTATTTAAATTTGTTACATCGAAAACAATTCGGTAATCACCTAGTTCAAGTGTAACGGTTGTAGGGTTGATATATCTAGGAGCCGGTTTAGCTTTAGCTTCCTTACTTGCTAGAGTAATATCAACAAAATCATTTTGCTTAAAAGGCTTATTTTTTTGCTCAACTTCAAATTCATGAGCAATTAATGGCGTATATTTGCATTTCCAACCCCATAATGATGATTTTGCTATCCCTAGTTCCTTCGCAATTTTGCCAAGCGATTCGCCTGACATCATGCGTCGAACAATTTGAATCTTATATGATTCTAAATATTGATTTTCATTCATAAAAAATCCTCCATAATTAGGAGGATATAGAAAAAGGTTCAAAAGTTCGAACCTGGAAATCATTTACGCTTACTGCTCTCTTTATGGTTAACATCATTATAAAGGCAATCTTTTATTTTGTTAATGTTTTTTAGGCTGATATTAAGAAGATATAAAAAATACTGAACTAGTTCAGTATTGATGCAATTTTGGTTGGGGTGGCTGGACTCGAACCAGCGAGATGACAGAGTCAAAGTCTGTTGCCTTACCACTTGGCTACACCCCAGAGTGGTGGAGGAAGGTGGATTTGAACCACCGAACCCAAAGGAACTGATTTACAGTCA
>CAVIPP010000168.1:0-2623 GCA_963644615.1 Oscillospiraceae bacterium | reverse complement strand
ATAATTATGCATCTACTTGGTCAAGCGATAAAGATAACCATTGGCACGCTTGCACTGATGAAGGCTATGAATCTTTGAAAAAAGATGAAGCTAAGCACACCCTTAAAGATGACGTCGTTGCTCCAACCCTTGATAAAGGCGGATACACACTTCATACCTGCACTGTTTGTGGTTATTCATATAAAGACAATGAAACACCTTCTGAAAGAGAAAGACTCGGCATCATTCCTGTTATTAATGAAGAAAAGAATACATTAACATATGGTTTATATCCTCAAACGCATGTGAGTGATACTGATACTATTGCTGCGCTAAAATTAACAACTGCTGAAAGTAATGGTTGGTATTTATATAACAATGAATATTACGCAAAGGTATCAGCGAATCCACGTTATCCAAGTTATTCATTTAATGATGGAACAAAAATTGTTAAAGACACTGAATACTGGTTTAAATGTGAACCAATTGAATGGAAGATATTAACATCTAGTAATGGTTCATATTCACTTGTCTCAACAGTTTTACTTGATGCTCATTTATATGAATCTTACTCCAATAATTACAAGAATTCCGATATTAGAAGTTGGTTAAACAATGGCTTCTTAAATACAGCATTTAATTTAGGATCCACATATATTCAAACGACAACTGTAGATAATTCAGCATCTACAACGGATTCATCTAGCAATGAATACGCTTGTGATAACACCGACGATAAGGTTTATTTGTTGAGCTATCAAGACTATCTAAACGCTGATTATGGATTTACAACTAATACGTCAAAAACAACAACTAGGACATGTAAACCAACTGATTATGCCTTAGCTAATTATTGTTATCAATCTAACGGCAACGGATATTATTGGACTCGTTCGCCTGCTTCGAGTCGCTCCAACAACGCGTGGTTCGTCAGCGATGGTGGCAATCTCAACTATCTTGGCAACAGCGTGAGCAATGCTAGCTTCGGCGTCCGTCCAGCAATTACCATAAAACTTTAAAACCTAATACAATCAAAGAGTGGTACCAAATCCTAACACGGAAGAAGGGCCGCTCTTTTCATTTAACCACCCACACCCCCAACCAAGGAATAAACCGCCACTCAGTTATCTAGGACTACATCAAGCACTCTGGATTGGTAGGGGTGGAGTTTAGCGTTAGTGGTCCAATCGGGGTATGGCACTATTTTAGGTGTGATGCTATAATCTTTACATTAAGTAAATGAATTACCCAGAAACGCTTAAACAATATAGAGCTAAGATGTTCCTATCACAAAACGATTTAGCGAGAATGCTTAAGGTTTCTGTTGTCACTGTAAACCGATGGGAAAACGGGCATTTTGAACCAACGATTAGGTGCAAGAGAGAACTTAATAAATTGTTTAAGAAGGCGAAGATGGTGGAGGAGTAGATATGTCACAAATAATTGATGAAGATATTTTATGGAAAGCCGCTGAAAAACTAAGAGACAAATGCGATCCTGCTGATTATAAAAATGTTGTTTTAGGCTTGGTATTTTTGAAATATGTGAGCGATAAATATGTTGTTAAATACAACGAATTAAAAAAAGTTGGCGACGGTCGTGAAGATGACGATGATTACTACATTGCCGAACATGTCTTTATAGTTCCTAAAGAAGCGTTATGGAGTAATGTTGCTAAACATTCTAAGCAACCTGATTTAGGTCAAATAATTGACAATGCTTTTATTGCGATTGAAAGAAGTAATAATCAATTAAAAGGTATCCTTCCTAAAACTTATTCAAAGAGTGATTTAGACAAGACTGCGCTTGGAGAATTAGTTGATTTCTTTACGAATAAATTGAATATGGAAGATGCTGATGGTGATTTCTTTGGGCAAGTTTATGAATATTATATTGGGGCTTTTGCTAAATATATTCCAACAAAAGGTGGTGAGTTTTTTACACCTAAATCAGTAGTTGAACTAATGGTTGATATTTTAGAACCATATCGTGGTAGAGTTTACGATCCTTGTTGTGGCTCTGGCGGTATGTTTGTCCAGTGTTCCAAATTTGTTAAAGAACACCAAGGAAGTGTTGATGATATTTCAATCTTTGGCCAAGAATCTAATCCAGGCACCTGGAAAATGGCAAAAATGAATCTTGCTATTAGAGGACTTGAAGGAAATCTTGGTGAGAGAAATGGTGATTCTTTCACTGATGATCTACATAAGGCTTTGCGCGCTGATTTTATTATCGCTAATCCACCTTATAATTTAAAAGATTATTGGAGACCATCGCTCGAAGGAGACCCTAGATGGGTATTTGGTAAGCCAGATGAAAAGAACGCTAACTATGCGTGGCTATCTTTAATGTATGCCAAGTTAGCACCTCGAGGTAAAGCCGCAATTCTTATGCCTAATGGGGCAACAACATCCAATACAGATGCTGATTATAAAATTAGAAAAGCGATGATTGAATCTGGAAAAGTAGAAGCAATTTTAGCATTACCTAATAAATTATTTTCTAATGTTACTATTTCAGTTCAATGCTGGATACTAAACAAAGCTAAAACAGACACTGATGTCTTATTTATAAATGCTGATTCAATGGGAAAATTAATCAGCAGAAAGATAAGAGTTCTTGAAGAAGATGACATAAATAAAAT
>CAVIPP010000167.1:0-2631 GCA_963644615.1 Oscillospiraceae bacterium | reverse complement strand
TTTTCAAAGGCATCCAATTTTTTCTTCATGGTTGGTCCTCCGAATTGTGTAAAAAACAAAAACCCACGATTGCTCGCAGGTTCTATTCTATTTTCGCGATTATATACTAACATGTGGGTCATAGGGTTATCAATGGCTCACAGAGGTTCATCGCGTATCAACTTTTTATGATTG
The DNA here is from genome assembly GCA_963644615.1 of Oscillospiraceae bacterium. Lineage (GTDB taxonomy): Bacteria > Bacillota_I > Bacilli_A > RFN20 > CAG-826 > Fiminaster. The sequence goes on along the minus strand of CAVIPP010000167.1, from coordinate 2,457 downwards.
CTGTACCAGGCGATTTACTGCATCATAGTGCCACCTTTTAACTGTGGAAAGTGAGACATGAATCTTACTCGCAACAGTGTCCCAGGTTTCATCGTTGATGTAGTGCATGATTAGGATTGTGCGATAGTCCTCGTTACTTAATTGACTAATGGCCTCGGTCACACGCTCCACAGTCTCTTCATATCTATCACGCAACTTAGCAATCGAGTCATCAACTTCAATTAGCTTATCAATCCAAGCAATGAATGGTGCTTGATACATTCTAGTTTTATCGACGACTGGTTTATCAAGATTTACTGAATTAGGCGAGTCCGCCATGTGTTCCATAGCAACTTTATATTGCACCATCTTTTCAATCTTCCTCCTTAGCTTCAATGGTTCCATCAAGAATTCTTTATTTGTCATATTACCTTTTGTCCTCCTTTCCTAGTTCTACCCTGAGTGCATCGACTAATTTTGTCTGAGTAGCATTCTTACTCCTAAGTGCATCAAGAACCCTTTCGTCCATTGTTCCCTTAGCGATGATATGGATAATGACGACACTTTTCTCATTTTGACCTTGCCTGTATAGTCTCGCGTTAGTTTGTTGATATAGCTCCAGTGACCAAGTTAGGCCAAACCAGACGATGGTATTTCCGCCACTTTGTAGGTTCAAGCCATGCCCAGCACTTGCTGGATGAATTAGACCAACTGACAACTCCCTATCATTCCACTTCCTGATATTATCGGCTTTATCGAGTGTGGCATAACTCACCTTAAGTTCATCTAGCCTACTCTTAATGCGTGCCAAATCGGACCTAAACCAATATGCCACTAGTAGCGGTTTACCATTTGCTTCCTCCACCAGATCTTCCAACGCATCCAACTTCCTACTATGGACAATTACCGAATCGCCACTATCGCTATAGATGGAGCCATTTGCAATTTGGAGTAGTTTGTTAGTTAACACAGCAGCATTCGCGGAACTTATCTCCTCGCCCTTAAGCTGCATCACCATTTCTTGCCCGAGTTCGCGGTATACCTTCATTTCCTTAGCCGATAATTCAACAGTGCGACTTACTTCCACAAGTTTCGGCATATCTAGGTGATCAATGGCTTTCATGGATATGGTTATATCATCGACTCTCCTATAGATCCTCTCCTCAGCACCTTTTTGTGGGCGATAGCTAAATACCACCATTCCATTGCGCTTATCCGGCACAAAGTATTCATTTCGGTAATGAGTGATGAAGCGGCCTAGCCTAACTCCTGAGTCCAACACCTTAAACTCGGCCCATAAGTCCATTAGTCCATTTGGTGCAGGTGTTCCAGTTAGTCCGATGATCCTCTTGATATATGGCCTTACTTGCATCAGTGCCTTATGTCGCTTGGATCTACCATTCTTGAAACTCGATAATTCATCAATCACCACTGTATCGAAGTCGAATGTGTGGCCGCTACGCATCACAAGCCATTCTAGGTTTTCCCTGTTAATGATATAGATATCGGCATTCTTCCTAAGTGCGCTCAACCTTTCTAGCTCAGTGCCAATCACGATACTATACGTCAGTTGATGCAGATGTCCCCATTTCCTTAATTCATCTGGCCAACTAACTAAGGCAACACGTAGCGGAGCAATTATAAGTACCTTGTGTGCGGTGAAGCTATCAAACAGTAGGTCATTAAGGGCAGTTAGTGTAATTACTGTCTTCCCTAGCCCCATATCGATTAGTAGCGCACTTACAGCATTTGTTTCTATGAAGTTAGTTGCAAACTTCTGATATTCATGTGCTTTATATTCCATTTTTAATCTCCTTTCATTTCATCAATTATTCTTTTTATGTCATGCTCGTCATCCAGTACATAGACCTTAAACCCCAACCGACTTAACTCAGCAAATCGCTTTAATTGAATCCTACGTGGCTTACATCCTTTCTGCTTCACCTCAACAAAGGCAATTCGACCAAGTGCAATTAGGACAATGCGATCAGGTATTCCAACGTAGTTAGGCGAATATAGCTTCAAGCATAGACCCCCAGCATTTTTGACTGATTTCACCAGCAATCGTTCAATTTCTGATTCTCTTTTCATAACGTCCTCCAACTCAATACTCATAGTATTGTTGAGCCGGAAGAGAGCGAAACTGAACTTTCTATATAAGGAAATTTTTCATACCTATATTTTTTTCTTTATGCAAAAGTTGGTTTTCCAACTCTTCCGGCTCTCGATTGAGTGATTTTTACTTTAGTAACTCTTCAAAATCTTCGACTGATGAGGGTGAGTTAAGAGAGTCGAGAGAAGCGCCTTTGATAAAATATCTGCCGTTCTTCTTCAATTTCTTAAATCCCATATTTTGAACTGATTCACTGAAGTCTAATTGGCTTCTAGGATTCTCACCATTGTTGAAACAATAGTTACGATATCTACTGTATAATTCTCCACAAGGGCATGTCGCTTTTTCATCACTTGTGTCCACAC
>CAVIPP010000166.1:0-2658 GCA_963644615.1 Oscillospiraceae bacterium | reverse complement strand
TTCTCTTAATATTAGGATATAGATATTACTTACTTATTAACAATATTTATTATTTCTTTAATAAGAAGATGTTCAGAAATTAGATCTGATATAACATCTAAACTAAGTAATCCAGAATATGCTTAAGCTGAATCAATAAGATATCGAACTATATTTTATTCGTATTATAAAAAAGGCGTTTTAAGGTGCGCTACCACCTCTACATCAGAATTTAAATCGCTGATCCGATTTGATGGTTTTTTAATGTCTCCCATCTTGTTGACACTTAGAATATAACATGCAAAAAGTAAGAAATCAAGAAATAAATAAAATTTAGGCTTTGCAATTGACATTAGCTCTATCAAATACTGCTAGAGCAATAAAAATACCTTTCAAAATAAAAATATTTTAGAAATTAATATCCATTATTAAGAATTCTCTTAATATTAGGATATAGATATTACTTACTTATTAACAATATTTATTATTTTCTTCATCAAGAAGATACTCAGAAATTGGATCTGATATACCATCTGAACTAAGTAATTCAGAATATGCTTTAACTGATTCAATAAGATATTTAACTATATCAATTGGTTCAGTATTTATTGTATAAAAAAAGGCGTTTTTAGGTGCGCCACCACGTCTATATCAGAATTTAAATCGCTGATCCGATTAAGATAATATTTAATGTCTTTTATCTTGTTGACAAGTTTAATATAACATTCAAGAATTATTTAATCAAATAGAGAACATATTGAATTATCTTTAAGTTTAATTGACAATATAAGTGTAACAAGCAATTGTTACTAAAAATGTTTGTCGCTCCTCAGCATGCGTCTCATAAATGGCTGAGCTAAAATGTTTGTCGCTCCTCAGCATGCGTCTCATAAATGGCTGAGTTTTTAATAGATGGATATTCAAATTAAGCGATTTTATTTCGTAAAAGATGAATTTTATAAATTAATTAATGATTCATTTTTAGTTTCAAATAAGGAAAATGGTGCTGAAAGACCTTGTTTTTTAGCTATAGAATAAAATAATGGCATTATTTGGATGATACCAGTTACATCAAAAGAGAGTTGCAAGAAAGTTTGTGTTTGAACTTTTAAAACCATAATTCTTTCTTATTTTTAAGCTACAATTTCAAAGCCTAATTGATATCTTTCTTCTTCTGATAATTCTGCAATATATTTCTCCTTTTTCTTTCTTGCTTCGCTATTGTAATCTGCAATACAAGCAGTCAAGACAATGATCTCATTTGTTTCACTATTGAATAAAATTCGATGCTCTGTTGATCTTTGCAATTTTGCATTAAACGACTCAATATAGTTAGTTGTCCTTATTGATTTCCACATACATATCGGGAAATCCAAGTATGTAAATAGACCAGGTGTTGAAGCGATTTTCTTTATTAAATGTGGATAAGTAATTTCCCATTTTTTAACGAAATTTTCAAATTCCAACTGTGTTTTTTCTGGTGTTTCTTGATCATAAACTTTCTTAAAATCATCACAAATTTCAGTTCTATCTTTTACCCTAACATGTTGCGAAATATTGCGTTGAATATGGACAAGACATCTTTGGTGTTTTGCGTGCGGAAACACTTCTTTAATGGCTTCAGGCATTCCCATCAAACCATCGGTTATAAATATTTTAGGATCGCCAATTCCTCGTTCTTTTAGTGAATATAGAACTTCTTTCCAAGTGTTTGATCCTTCATTTGAAACCGTTACAAAATCAAGAATTTCCTTAACACCTTTTTCTGTAATTCCCATGACCACTTCAATACATTCATCACTTACGGATTCGCCGCATCTTGCATATTTTCTTTTAAGTGGAACGTGAGTACCATCAAGAAAAATGGCAACACATTTAGGGAGTTTACGCTTCTTAAATTCAAGTGCAGAAGCAATGATTTTACGAACCATCTTCCCGATTGATTCCCTTGATAAATCGATTCCCATAGATTCATCAAGATATTTAACAATTTCGTTTTGTGATAACCCTCTTAAATACAAGCTTTGGACAATGTATTCAAGATCATTGACTGTTTGCTTGTATGGTTGAATTATTTTCGTCTCAAATAAATTTAACCTATCTCTTGGGACATTTACTGAAATTGAACCATATTTTGTTTTTAGATGGCGCTTGTAATATCCATTCCTAATATCATAAGTTTGTTCTCTTAATGCATCTGTTAAAAAGTCCTCAATTTCTCCAAGAAGAAGAGTGTTAACTGTTTCTTCAATCTTCTCCCTAACAAAGTCGTCTAGACTACTTTTTACCAAAGTTCCTAATTCTTCAGGGTTTTTACCCTCAATTAATGCTAAAATAGACATACCATAGTTCTCCTTTTTATTTCTAGCAATTTAATTATAGAGAATTATGGTTTTATTTTGTTCTCCTTTCTTGTTTTTAATAGCTAGTTTAAGGCAAAAACACATACTTATTGTAACTCTCAACTTTCAATATTACGTTTAATATACATAAAACCTCCGAGAAATCTAAAGTTTAATTTTATTTTACTCGGTTTATTTTGTTTTTCGAATATTTGTTAATTTGTTTATAATGCCAACTTATACGTATGCTTAATAACAACAATCTAATAATGTATCATTTAGATAAATTTGTAAAAAAACACATAAACTAATAATCGCAATCACAAAAGGTCGATGA
>CAVIPP010000165.1:0-2670 GCA_963644615.1 Oscillospiraceae bacterium | reverse complement strand
GGTGTGGGATTTGGTTCCTATTTGAATTATTTACTTTCTTTAAAAAACAACCCTAAGATTTCTATTTCTTTAAGAATAAATGATTCTCGTGTTTTTATGCGATTTACAAATAATAGCGATGTGATTGTAAATGCTTTTAGAAATCTTCTTTATGAGGATATTTCGAAGATTTGTATTGAGAAACATAATGACCAGTTTGAACTTTATCCATATTTAAATTCTAACAAGTTAAATAAAGGTGAAGTTATTGTCAATGATGGTTATGAACTTGATGAGTGAGGTGTGTATATGAAAACAATAGAAGAAATGCTGATAGATGCAAGTTATGATGACTGCAAAACATGGATTTCAAAACATAGAGAGAATAAAAATACATGGGATGAGATTCTTTATGCGTGCAAGCATGATGATGCAGGATTAGCGAAATTCATTAAAGATAAACAAGATGATGATCTTTGGGTCATCACCGCTGATGAGTGGAAGTTATTAGTTCATGCTATGCAAAAAGTCGATGAGCAATCGATGAGCGGCTTTATTGGTGAACCAAAGAAACCATGGATAAGCGTTCCTACTTCTGATGGCAGTTGCTGGGTCAATTACAAGAAGAAGCTCGAAAAAGATCATTTTACATTTGCTAGTATTTCTAATATTGAAAAAGCTTCACAAAAGGTTGTTTCCTATCTTAAAAGTGATACGGATCAAAATGATCCTGTGAGGGGAATGGTTGTCGGAAATGTTCAATCAGGTAAAACGGCCAATATGTCTGGAGTTATATCGATGGCTGCTGATTATGGCTACAATTTTTTCATTGTTTTAACTGGAACAATCGATAATTTAAGAATACAAACACGCAATAGGTTGATTAAAGATCTTAGTTATGCTGAAAGCAATTTGAACATCGTTGCTTTGGATAATCTTTCTAATAAAACTGCTTTGCCAAACAGACTTCAGGATTTGCATTTAAACAAAGCTAAAGATAGATATCTTTGTGTTTGTTTAAAAAATTCAACTAGATTGAAAAATCTACTTATTTGGCTTAATAAAGACCAAAAAGCAAAGGCAAATCTTAAGGTTTTAATTATAGATGATGAAGCCGACCAAGCTGGTGTTAATACTGCAGATGTTGAAACGGCAGAGCAAACAACAATTTCAAGGCTCATAAAAAATTTAGTTTTTGGAAGAAATTCTGAGGGAGTTAAACGTGGAAACTATGGCTGCATGAATTATATAGGATACACAGCTACACCTTATGCCAACTTTTTGAATGAATCCGGTAATGATACACTATATCCCAAAGATTTTATTTCATTACTTAGCCCATCGACTGAATATTTTGGACCACAGCAAATTTTTGGTATGCCAGGAGTTAATAATCCATTGAACATTGTTAATGAAATTTCAAAAGGCGATGTTGATGCGATTAATGATGATAATGTAATTGCTAAAGGAGATATTCCTCAATCATTAAGAGACGCTTTATTGTGGTTTGTAATTTCTGTTTCGGTTGCTAGACTTTGGGAACTTAAAAAGCCGGTATCGATGCTAATTCATACTTCGCAAAAAATCGAACGTCATAATGCTGTAGCAAAAATTATTGAGAACTTCTTTAAAAATAATTCATATGAATCATTAAAGGAACAATTAATAAAAATATACACTAGCCAAACAGGATTATTGACAATAGATGATTTTAGAGATTTGATGCCTGAATACAATAATTTGGAAAAAGTGAAAGATTATCCAAAGTATGAAGATATTGAACCTTATTTAAAAGATTTATTAAAAAATAATGTCACTCACATTGGTCTTGATTCAGATAGTGCGCTTACTTATTCAACTGGTTTACATTTATGCGTTGATAATTGCAGTAGAAAGAGTGTTGAAGACGAATCGATAGAAATGAGAATTGTTTATCCTGATATTGATAATCCAATTATGGAAAAGACACCGGCTTTTATTGTTGTTGGCGGAGCCACTTTATCAAGAGGATTAACCTTGCAGGGTTTGACAACTTCATATTTTTTGAGAAATACGAGTCAAGCCGATACGTTGATGCAAATGGCACGTTGGTTCGGATATAGAAGTGGATACGAACTGTTACAAAGATTGTGGCTATCAAATCAAACGAAAAGTAGATTTGATAGGTTAACGAAGCTTGATTATGATTTGAGACAAGAACTTTATACCATGGAGTTAAAGGGATTGTCACCAAAGGATTATGGTCCAAGGCTTGATAATTTCCCTGATTATAAACTTTTAGTATTAACATCTCCTAAAAAGCAACAAAGCGGAATTCAATGTCAAACCACATTCTATAATAAGACCGCACAAACGACATGGTTCTATAAAGACAATCAAATAATCGAAGAAAATTACAATAAGACGATAAAATTTTTAGACAACTTGGGAAATATTGACGAGGAAAGAATCAAAAAATTAAATAACCCATTTGTTCAAGACAATTCGATTATGTGGTTTGATGTAGACTATGAAAAAGTTATTGATTATTTGAAAAACTTGTCTATTCCAAAACAGGCCGCAACCTTCGATGACTATGATTCATTGAAGGAATGGTATAAAAAAGAATTTGATAAAAAATCTATGGGGAATTGGACGGTTATTGCAGGCGGAGTAAAGAAAAAAATCCACAATGATGTTGAACTTGACTGC
>CAVIPP010000164.1:0-2672 GCA_963644615.1 Oscillospiraceae bacterium | reverse complement strand
CTAAAAGTTTCATCAGACATATCGTGTTCAAGTTTACATGCATCGCTTTTTGCAACACTTTCATCAACCCCTAAAAAAATTAAAATCTTTGATAATATGACATGTCGTTCAAAAGTTTTTTGTGCAATTTCTAAGCCGGAATCAGTTAATGAAATTTCATCTTTATTGTTAATTAAAATATAGCCTGATTCTTTTAGTTTATTCATCGCTACTGAAACTGAAGGTTTAGAAAAAGACATTGCTTTAGCAATATCAATCGCATGAACTTTTTCTTTTGATTGAGAAATTTGAAGTATTTTCTCAAGATAATCTTCTTGGCTTTCGTAACGTTTCATATGATTAATATAAAGTTTTTTTATTAAATAAGCAAAAAATAATTGATTAAGATAAAAAAAGGCTTGAAACAATCAAACCTACATTTTCGATGGTGGTCCAGGCCGGGGTTGAACCGGCGACACGAGGATTTTCAGTCCTCTGCTCTACCAACTGAGCTACCGGACCATTTTAATGGCGGACCGTACGAGATTCGAACTCGTGATCTCTTCCGTGACAGGGAAGCATGCAAGGCCACTACACCAACGGTCCATCGCTAGATGCTAGTATATTATCACTAAACGACTTAAAAAAATCAAGAAATAATTACTAGCAGCTAGAATTTAGATTATTAAATAATTAATAATTTTTTGCTCTTAATTCAAAATATGCTTTTGGATGAGCGCATACTGGACAAATTTCAGGAGCAAATTTACCAACATGGATATGTCCACAATTACGACATTTCCAAACGACGACATCATCACTAATAAAGACTTTGCCACCTTTAACGCTCTCTAATAATTTTAAGTAGCGTTCTTCATGTTCTTTTTCAATTTTACCGACAAGTTCAAATTGAATAGCGATTTTTTCAAAACCTTCTTCGCGTGCAACCTTAGCAAATTCTTTATACATTGAAGTCCATTCTTCGTTTTCACCATTAGCGGCCGCTTTTAAATTTTCAGCTGTGGTTTTAATATCGCCACCTTCAAGAAGTTTAAACCAAAGTTTAGCGTGTTCTTTTTCATTGTCGGCTGTTTCTAAAAAGATAGCGGCAATTTGTTCATAACCTTCTTTTTTAGCTTTGCTAGCAAAATATGTATATTTATTTCTAGCTTGGCTTTCGCCTGCAAAGGCGTGCATTAAGTTTTGTTCTGTTCTACTTCCTTTTAATTCCATATTTTTTTTACCTCCTAGACAAAATAGAAAATAGTTATTTTTTTACAATAGGTATAATCGGTTTCCCAAACCTAATTTCCACAAGAGCGAGTTGTCCGGCGTTAAAGACATCTTCTCGGTTTCTACTTCCTGAAAAGAAAAATCGATCACCAGACTCCCAAACAAACATCCAACCTGCAATAATAACGACTTCTTTAATAACTGAATATACATTAGCGACTTCTTTTACAGATTCATTTTCTTGCAAGAATCCCATCGTTAAGGAAAAAGCAGTTATTAGAAGTCCAATAATAAATATTATCCAAGCTGAAAAGGTTGTTTTTTTAAGTTCTTTTCTTTTTTCTTCGTATTTTAAGGAATAATGTCTTGAAACAGCTTTAGCGATTTTTGTTTTTAAATCTTCACTATATTTCCCATCATCATCAAAATTGATGACAAGAGGTACATCTGCACGAAGATAGTTCGCTTCGTTTTCAATATAATCATAAATTTCTTGATCAATACGACTTTCATATGAATAAATTGAAAAAGGCGTGTCTACTTTCGTTAAATCAACATTGATATAGGCTTTTCCATCACTAAATAGATGAGTCTTTTCGAAATTCTTTGAATATTCATATTCAGTTTGAAAAAGTTTATCAATATTTTTGACAAACGCTTTTCGACGAACTTTGAGTTCAGCTTTCTTAGCTTTTTCAAGTTGTTTTCGTTGAGCCTTATTTTCTTTGCTAAACAATTTATTTTCACTCATATGCAATAAAGTTATAACAAAAAGTGTCTACTTTGACAATTTAGACACTTTTATAAAATATTATTTTTTAAAAGAAAACGCTTTTTGATAAATCTTTAGTTTGTTTACTTGCAATAAATGGAATACGAGTTGTATAACCCATTTTGCTCGCCACTATCATCTTTGTTGGCCAGCTAAATATATCTTGATTCCATTTCATGACGGTATCGTTATAAACTTCTCTAGCAGCGGTAATTTCTTGTTGCAAATACATGTTTTGTTTAAGAGCATCACTAATTTCTTGATGAGATTTTAAATCTGGATAATTTTCTAATGTCACATCAATTCGGCGAGATGCTGTGTCAAGAATTAACTTTCATAATGAGGAAAATTAATCCAGGTATGATGCCAAGGACCCATAAAATAATTTGGAATATTGTGGAACCAACACCAACTTTTACAAGTAATCTCTTATTTATAACATGAACATCTTGTCCATCTTCATTAATAAGTGAATTATCTAATTCGTCTAATTCGTTTGCCATTATTATTACCTCCAAGTTAATTGTATATTAAACATTACTTTTTTTAAATAATGAATTAATCGTTTCTAAAGATGCGTTCTTATTTTTATCAGCGATCGAAAGCATGCCTCTTTCAAAAAAATAATCGGTATTATTAAAATCAGTTGATAATGTTTTTTTTAGCGATTTAAATTGGAGATTAGAGC
>CAVIPP010000163.1:0-2677 GCA_963644615.1 Oscillospiraceae bacterium | reverse complement strand
ACATTGTTGTATTTGTTCTCATACAAAATTGATTTTTTAATATCTTCAACTTTGTCAAAATATATGTTTTCTTTTTCGCTTTTATCTCCATTATTTGTCGTTTTAAAAATATCTAACAATACCATATCCGGATAGTTATTATTTCTTAAATAACCACGCATTGTTATTAGATAATTTAAATCTACAAAATCATCACTATCAACAAAGATTATATATTTGCCATTCGCATTTTTCATAAGTGTATGACGGGCTTTAAATAAACCTTTGATATCGCTATGAATTAGGTTAATTTGGTCTTTATATTTTTTATTTATTTCCGTTGATAGCTTTTGAAATATGTCCGGATTACTTTGATCACACATTATTATTTCATAATCAAATGAGCCATCATTTTCTTGATTAACTACGGAATCTATACATTCAAATATTAAATTACTGTATCCATAGTTAGGAATTAACACCGAGAAAAATGGATTGTTATTATTTGATTGATTCATATTGTTTATTGTTGTCATAATTTGTGAACTTTTTTATTTTACACTAGATGAGGCATATGTGCTCGTTTCTTTTCTTTCTTGAGGGCGATAGCTAGTACCTTCTAATTAGGGATTTAATAAAATATTGTTATCATCGTTGTTGCATTTACATTACATGCGATTTGAAAAATAATTAATAGCAAGTAAAATATGTGAACATAGTTATAATAATTGACTGAAAATAAATAGCAATGAATAAGTTAATACATAATAACTTTATTGAACAAAACAAGCCTAAAGGCAGATTTTCGAAGATTGCATTAAGTTCTGCAACTTCGGTTATTTTAAAATTAGTCACGTTTTTATCTGGTTTTATTTTAACCCAGTTAATAATTCGACATTATGGTTCTGAAGTTAATGGAATGCTTGGTTCTATACTTCAATTTCTTGCTTTCATCACGCTTCTAGAAGGCGGCGTAGGTGGAGTTGCAAGAGCGGCGTTATATAAACCTCTTGCAAATAAAGACGAAACTCAAATTAGAAAGATTGTTACCTACGTTGAAAAATTCTTTAGAATTCTGGCATTGGTATTTGTTATTTACGCAGTTGCTATCGCGTTTGTCTTTCCGTTTTTTAGCGATTATGACTATCTATTCACCTTTTCACTAGTTCTAATATTAGCTGTAACAACTTTTTGCGAATATTTTTTCGGTCTTTCATATTCGATATTGTTAGCTTCCGATCAAAAACAATATATAACTAATACTATTAATTTCTTTATTACGATAATTAATTTCGTTGTATGTGTTATTTTAATCAAAACCGGTTGTTCAATTCATATCGTTAAATTAATAAGCGTCTTTATTATTATATTAAAGCCAATCATCTTATCTATATACTGCAAAAGACGTTACAAAATAAAGAAAATCAAATTAGAAAAAGGTGAGAATCTATTGCCAGAAAAATGGTCTGGTTTCGGCGTTCATATAGCCTATTATTTGCATCGAAATACAGATACATTCTTGATAACCATATTTTTGTCGTTAACGATGGTTTCTGTCTATTCAGTTTACAACTTGGTTATAAGTGGAATTCTTACAATGATTGAATCCTTATCGCTTGGCATTGAATCAGCATTTGGAAACATGTATGCGAATAAGGAATATGATAATTTGAAAAAGAAATTCAAATTGTATGTCTTCTATTATCAATTTATTTGCACGTTTTTGCTTTCAGCGACATTTGTTTTAATATTGCCATTTGTAAATATTTATACCGCAGGTGTTACCGATGCGAATTATTATCAACCAGCATTCGCCGCATTATTCGTTTTCTCTGAATTTGTATATTGTTTACGCGTTCCTTATAACGATTTAATGGTTGCAACAAATTCGTTTAAAAATATACGTTGGGGAGCGTATATTGAAACGATTATCAATATCGGCGTGTCGATAGTATTGGTAAATTTTTTAGGTTTATCAGGTGTTGCTATTGGAACATTGTGTGCGATGGTATTTAGAGTAATTCATTATCTTATCTTCTTTAAAAAGCATGAATTGAATTTAGATGTTGGATGGTTTACTAAATTAACCGCGACCTCAATTTGCATATTCGCGATTAACTATTTAGTGCCTAAACTACTCAATTTTGGCCCAGGAAATTCGTTTGTCTCGTGGGCTTTATATGCGGTTGTGGTCTGTATTTTTGATTTTACTGTGTGTTTAATCGTCTATGCATTTGCTTGTAATAGTCAACTCAAAGAATTTTTTAAATATTTGGCCGGAAAACTAAAAAGACAATAATTTTAACAAGAGCCTTTTATCTTAATTATTAGATAGATCAATTGATACATTTTATAACGAAGTAATTTTATCTTTATTGATTTCTTGATTCCGGTATTTCGATATGAAAACGGATGTTTTATTATTGTTTTATGGTCTTTAATTAATATTGGTTATGCCAGTTCATAGGTTTTATCACCCGATATTTTTAATCTATATGTTAAATTATTTATTAAATCAATTATTGAATGAATCGTTTTCACGCGATAAATTTCTTTTCCTTGCAGCTAATGAATTCTTATTGATTCTCATACATTAATAGTTCGATTATTTCGCGAACTTTCTTTTCGATATTTCTCTTTTTCGCACATTCAAGAAGAAGCGGAATGTTTTTATCTTTTCTTTTTACGTATAGTTTTA
>CAVIPP010000162.1:0-2748 GCA_963644615.1 Oscillospiraceae bacterium | reverse complement strand
AAGAAGCTCCGTTAACACCGAGTCAATTTTTAACTGAAGCCGCTAAACTAAATTTAGGGAAAAACGAATATTCAGAAAAACATTTCTTTGTTAAGGGATATGTGACAACGGTTCCATCATATAGTACTGAATATCTAAGTTATAATTTTTCTTTCGCCGATGATAAGGAAGGCACAGCCGTTCCTGTTTATGGGGCGAAACTAGCAGAGGGCGTCACCGGTACAGTTTGTCAAAACGACACCGTGTTAGTAGAAGGTTTATTAGAAAATTATGGTGGCAAAACACTCGAAATCACTTACAAAGATTCTGATTCGCCATCAATAAAGTCACATACCGTTGGTACCTCTTCAATTACCAAACAAGAAAATCACTGCTTTATTGACACAACAACTGAAGTTAAAGATTCGTATGCAAATGGTACAACTGTTTCATTTAAAGTAACTGCTGATTCTGGATATGAAAATCCAACAGTTAAAGTCAATGGCGAAGCTCTTACTCCAACTGATAATGTATATAGTTTTGTTGTTGCTAGAGATTCATTAATCCAATTATCCGCAGATCAAGCTGGTGTTGTTAAGACAACTGAGAAAGTTACCTTCAGTGAACTTGGATTTACTAATGCTCAAGATGTGACCGAAGTTAAGATTGGCGATGACGCAACTGTTACATTTAGCAAAGCAGATGGTAGCAACGCACCTAAATATTATACAAGTGGAGCCTCAGTAAGAACGTATGCTAAAAACACAGTCACAATAGCTTGCACATATAATATTTCAAGTATTACTTTGACACTTACACAAGATGTAAATGATAACAAGGAACCTACTTGTAATGTAGGAACATATACCCAAACGACTAAGAGATTAGGCGAGTGGAGCGGTGAAGCTAAATCAATTGTCTTCACAGTTGGTTCAGACCAACTTCGAATTAGCGCGATAGAAATCCAATACGTTAAAACCGCCGCTTAATTAACGAATGAACTTGTGGGCAACCACAAACTCATAAGAACTAGACTAGAATGGTTTCCCCAAACTAAAAAACTAGTCTAGTTTTCTTTTTGCTTAAAACCGGTATAATCTTTTTTCTTTAAAGATAATAATTTATCGTAACTTTTTATGATTTTCTTTACTATATTTATTTGATTGTACCACCTCAAAAGCGGTAAATGAGCGGTTCAATCTATTTTATGCTTAAATCTTTCGAATTCATCGGTTTAAAGTGTGGCATATCATTAAAATAAAGTAGTTTATGAATTAATTGTACCACCTCAAAAGCGGTAAATGAGCGGTACAATCATCTTGATTTGAAATTAAATATTAGTTAAACTAGCATTGCTAGGAGTTGGCTATGAAATATAAAAATTTATACGAAGATGAACATATCGAATTTAAAAAATCATTAGGTCAATTAGATCGAGGAATTGAATCGTTAACAGCTATGCTAAATAAGCATGGATTTGGGAAAGTTGTATTTGGAGTTAATAACGCTGCGGATGTTGTTGGTCTAGATAATATTGGCGAAGAGACAATTAAAAAAGTTGCAACTAGAATTATTGAAGCAGTTTTACCATACGTTACTCCGCAAATAGAACTTCAAGTTTTAGATGGTAAAACCGTTTTAGAAGTTGAAGTTCGCGGCGATAAAAGACCCTATTCGTTTTTTGGCAATTATTTTATACGTATTGGTAGTGAGAATAGAAAAGTTTTTCCTGATCAAATGGGTGACTTAGCCGTTTCAAACACGAGCATCCTATCAGACAACATTGAAGCGATTAATCAGGATTTAACTTTCAATGGTTTGAAATCAATTTATCTCTCGAAAGGGTTCACTATTAATGATGATACATTTGCACATAATGTAGGATTATTAACACAAAGTGGAAAATATAATTTCATCGCGGATATTCTTTCTGACAATAATAACTGTTCAATTAAAGTTGTTCGTTTCAAAGGTAAGGATAAAGTTACTATGTTACGTAGGACAGAATTTGGCTATAAATGTTTATTATTGGCAATGCAACAAGCCTTTGAACACACCATATCATTCAATGAAACAAAGGTTGATTTAGAAAAAGGGATTGTTCGAGAAGAATTAAAATTGTTTGATGAGAATTGTTTAAAAGAAGCTTGGAACAATGCGTGTCTGCATAATCGATGGGTTAGAAATATTCCTCCTGCAATATACATTTTCTCTGATCGAATAGAGGTTATTTCGACCGGCGGTCTTCCTCTAGATTATTCTAAAGAAGAATTTTTCCGTGGAATATCACATCCTATCAATCCAACATTGTTTAAGATTATGGGTCAACTTCAAATTATTGAGCAAACAGGTCATGGGATTCCAAAAATCGTTTCTAAATATAGTAAAGATGCATTTGAATTTTTCCCAAATCATATTATTGTAAAAATACCATTTTCCTTTACTCCGACATTTGCTCAAATAGATAACGATTTGCCAGCTTCTCATCGATTGATTTTGAATTTATTGAACGATAATCCTTCACTAAATATTTCGCAATTATGTCAAGTTGCAAAATTGAAGAAGACTCGCGTGGGTGAAATCCTAGCTGACTTAAAAAGATTAAATAAAATCGCTAGAGTTGGTTCAAATAGAAGCGGCTACTGGAAAGTAATAAAAGATTAATTAATAAGTTTACCTAGTTTTTTTGAATGCGCTTTTTTAAGACATTCAACGTTTTAATTTACTTTAAAGATATGTATAATCTTTAATAACTACGAGGAGATAAGA
>CAVIPP010000161.1:0-2784 GCA_963644615.1 Oscillospiraceae bacterium | reverse complement strand
GATATATCATCTTTAGATAAAGATCGTGCTTTAGAGCTTGTTTCAACTAAGTTTCCAAACTTAGAATATGGAGCATTTGATGGCGGACAATCTGTTTATCATTTCTTTATTGCATTAGAATAAATAAAAATTAGTAATTATTTGAATAAGTCGCTCCTCATCGAGCGACTTTTTCATATAAATAATGAATGTGAAAAACCACATTGATATAAATATATATTTTAAAAAATGATAATATATTTTCACTATGAAGAAGGTTGCTGTTGTTGGTTCTATTAATGTTGACACAACTATTTATGTCGATAATTTTCCTAACAAAGGAGAAACAATATCTTCTAATAAGTGCGATGTCTCCATCGGAGGGAAAGGTTTTAATCAAGCAGTAGCTATTAAAAAAGCTCGCGGAGATGTTTTACTTATAGGCGCTATAGGAAGCGATGAAAATGGCAAAAAGGTTATAAATAAAATAAATGAATATGGGCTAGATAATAAATTGTATATTTCTAATAATGCCACTGGCAGCGCTCATATACTCGTTGATTCAAATGGTGATAATAAGATTATTGTTGTTCCTGCTAGTAACAATGATGTTTTAATTAAGAATATTGATATTTCATTATTAGAATATGCAGATATTATAGTTTTACAAAACGAAATTCCACTTGAAACAAATGAATATATTCTTTCTCATTATCAAAATAAAATAATCGTGTATAATCCTTCTCCACTAAAAATGGTTAATGAAAAATATTATTCATCTATTACTTATTTAATTGTTAATGAGATTGAATTAAGTTTCTTTTCTAAAAGAGTTGATAATATCTCAAAAGCTTGGGAACTCATTGGTAAAGGAATTAAAAATGTAATTGTTACCCTTGCCGATAAAGGCTCTTTCTTAGTAAATAAAGACTCGGTTATAAATGTTAATGCTATTAAAGTAAACGCGATTGATACTGTCGCAGCGGGTGATACTTATTTAGGCTATTTTGTAAGTGGATTATCTAAAGGATTATCTATAATTGATTCACTCAATTTAGCATCAAAAGCAAGTGCAATTACTGTCAGTAAAAAAGGCGCTAGTGAATCTATTCCATATTTAGATGAAATAAAATAAAACATATGAATAATAAAGTTGTTAGAGGTACATGTATTGATATTTCCTTTGAGGGTAAAGGTGT
The DNA here is from genome assembly GCA_963644615.1 of Oscillospiraceae bacterium. Classification (GTDB taxonomy): domain Bacteria; phylum Bacillota_I; class Bacilli_A; order RFN20; family CAG-826; genus Fiminaster. The sequence goes on along the minus strand of CAVIPP010000161.1, from coordinate 1,606 downwards.
TTTAAAAAGCTCTGAAGGAATTGTTTTTGTTGATGGATTATTTGTTGGTGAAGAAGCTGAAGTTGAAATTTTATATAAAAGAGCTGGTTCTTATTTTGGTAAGGTCACTCACTTAATTAAAAAATCAGATGAACGTATTCAACCTGTTTGTGGAGTTTGCACTGCTTGTGGAGGTTGTCAATTTCAACAGCTTTCTTATTCCGCTCAACTAAAATACAAAACTAATAAAGTAAAAAATGCTCTAAAGCGTCATTTAAACAAAGATATAGATGTTATGGATTGTATAGGAATGGTTAACCCATACAATTATCGAAACAAAGTTCAAGTTCCATTTGCTAGAGATATACATGGTCATATTGTCAGTGGTTTTTATAGAAGCAACACTCATAAAATAATTCCGATCGATAGTTGTGCTATTGAAGACAATAGAGCTTCTAAGATTATCCAATCGATTAAAAAGCTTATGAAGGAGTTTCATTTAGAGCCATATGATGAAGACAAACAAACAGGACTGATTAGACATGTTCTTATTCGCACTTCATATCATTATAATGAAATAATGGTCACATTAGTGACCGCTATTGATGAATTTAAAGGAAAAAACAATTTCGTTAAATCTCTTGTTAATCAAAATGATAATATAGTCTCGGTCGTTCAAAATATAAATTCAAGACACACTAATGTAATTTTAGGTGAAAAAGAAAGAATATTATATGGAAAACCATATATAAAGGATGATATCTTAGGTGTTACTTTTCATATATCATCTAAATCATTTTTCCAAGTTAATCCTGTTCAAGTTGAAATATTGTATTCGAAAGCGATAGAGTTTGCTGATCTAAAAAAATCAGACAAAGTGTTTGATGCTTATTGTGGGATTGGAACAATTGGTTTAATTGCTTCAAAATACTCTAAAGAGGTCATTGGTGTTGAGATTGTTAAAGCCGCTATAATAAACGCGAACAACAATGTTAAATTAAATAAAATTGAAAATGCGAAATTCATTTGCGATGATGCTGGAAATTTATTAGAAAGATATGCTGACAATAATGTCAAATTTGATTGTGTTTTTGTTGACCCTCCTCGCAAAGGACTAGACGATAGATTTATTAATTCATTATTAAGAGTATTACCAAAAAGAATCGTTTATGTATCATGTGAACCTGAGACATTGGCAAGAGACTTAAAAATATTATCTAAAAATTTTGATATTCAAAAAGTACAACCAGTTGATATGTTTCCGATGACATTTCACGTTGAAACCGTTGTATCCCTTATTTATAAGTGATAAGCATACCTATAAATTATCACGATTACATCGAACTATTTTGAATAATAGCGCTTCTATATAGAGGAACTATTTTTTTTTTAACATTTTTTCGCAATTTCTTGATTAAATTCGCAATAATTATGTAAAATTGTGAGAAAAACATAAACTTTTTTAAACATTAACAGTCGTCTCCTTTTGTTTTAGGAATACCATTTTTTCAACATTACATAATTCGTAAATGACCGTTTTTTCAACATCATAATTATCGAATTTGAACATTATTGTTAATGGCAAGATAAAAATGTAGAAAAAAGGCGGTCAAAAATGTCGGTTGTT
>CAVIPP010000160.1:0-2799 GCA_963644615.1 Oscillospiraceae bacterium | reverse complement strand
ATTAGTTGTAGGCATTGTACTTGCAATTGCTTTACCACTAGGACTAAACCAAGGACAAAATTCTAACTCAAGTCAAAGTAGCACGAGTACTTCAAATAGCGGTACCAGCACCTCTTCTGGTGGAGATGGTGATGGAGGAAAAACAAGCTATGCACCTATTATCGATGAGGCTAATAAGGAAGTAAAATACGGCTTATATCCACAAACTCATGTTGGCGATGCTACCACAATCGCCGCTTTAGACGCTTTAACTGCTCCGGAAGAAAATGGTTGGTATTTATATAATGGTGAATACTACACAAAAGAAGCAGCGGTGCTGTGGGAAGGTTTGACAGGTACAACTACTTTCAGCGATGGAACACCTATTGTTGATGGCAATGAATATTGGTTTAAATGTGAACCAATCGAATGGAACATCCTTGATAATAGCAATGGAACTTATTCTCTTGTTTCAACTCTTTTATTAGATACTTGTCAATACGAGGGAACGACAAATAATAATTATAAAAACTCTTACATAAGAAAAACTCTTAATGGTGATTTCTTCGACACTGCCTTTAATTTAGACTCCTCATACATTCAAACTGTAAATGTTGATAACTCGGCATCTACAACTATGTCTGATTCTAATGAATATGCATGTGAAAACACCGAAGATAAAGTATATTTACTAAGTTATAAAGACTACATGAATGATTCATATTTTTCTGATGATTCAAAAAGAAAGTGCAAAGTTACTGATTATGCATTAGCGAATGAAAGCAAATGTGTTGATGGATATGGAGAATATTGGACACGTTCGCCTCATCCGGATTATCCTGATTTTGCTGCAGTCGTTTATTCTGATGGAAGTATAGTTATGTATGATACCAACTTCACTATTGTGGATATCCGTCCAGCAATTACCATCAAACTATAATACAATCAAAGAGTGGTACCAAATCCTAACACGGAAGAAGTGCTACTCTTTTTCTATTAGGTTCTATGAAATCTATTGTGGGCTAACGTGGAGTCACGAAAAAATTTCTCAAAAACTATGAAATCTGGAGTGGTGCATTCCTTAGGTGATTATTCGCATGCTTGCAAATTATTAGAAATCATTAATTTGTTTATAAATGTTGGATTATTTTACTTACAAATATGGGATTATTTTACTTACAAATATGGGATTTAACTTTACAAAGTACACCTTCAGTTTTAATATATTTACGAGGTAAACTATGTTTGAAAATTACATTCCACGGTTATTTGATAAGACTCTTGAATTTGCTTTAAAAAGTAAAGGTGCCATTTTAGTTGTTGGTCCTAAATGGTGTGGCAAATCAACTACATCATCTAGACAAGCTAAAACAATCATTGATTTAACAATCGAAGAAACTAAAGAGCAATACATTAATTTTGCTAAATCCGCTCCTACTTTATTTTTACAGCAAGGCGAAAAACCATTATTAATAGATGAGTGGCAAGAAATATCTTTTATTTGGAATTCTATTAAAGATCAAGTTGATAAAAACAAATCTTTTGGTCAATTCATATTAACTGGTAGCGTTACTGATAAGACCATTGCAAATGACAAAAAAGGATATTTTCACACTGGAACAGGCAGAATTGTGCAAAAAATAATGAGACCTATGTCTTTATTTGAAAGTGGTGATAGCAATGGTTTGGTTTCTTTACTCAATCTTAAAGAAGGTAAATTTCAGCCATGCATCTCTAAATTAACTATTGAAGATTATGCTTATCTAATTTGTAGAGGAGGTTGGCCCCTTTCTCTTAATTGCGAAGAAGATGTCGCTTTACAACAAGCTATTGATTTTTATGATGCTACCGTTAATGAAGACATTTTTTCTTTGAAAGATATAAAAATAAGAAAAGATATAAATAAAGCTAGAAAGTTAATGCGTTCTTATGCTAGAAATATTTCATCTCAATGTTCAGATGATGTTTTATTAAAAGATGTTTCTTCCAACGACATCTCTTTTGATGTTAAAACTTTTCAAAAATATATGCTTGCTTTAAATAGATTATATGTCGTTGAAGAACTTGAGGCTTGGAATCCTAATTTACGAAGCAAAGTTGCTATAAGAGCCAAAAACACAAGACATTTTGTTGATCCTTCTATTGCCTCATCAGCATTAGGCGTTGGTCCTAAAGGTCTATTTTTAGATATGAAGACATTTGGCTTTTTATTTGAATCATTAGTTATTCGCGATTTAAGAATATACTGCGATACATTAAATGCTTTTGTATATCACTATAAAGATCAACTTGACCGTGAAGCCGATGCTGTAATTCAGTTTAGAGATGGCAGTTGGGCTCTAGTGGAAGTTAAACTTGGTAATCAAGAAGATGTTGATATTGCTGCTTCCAAATTGATTAAATTAGCCAAGGATATAGATGCAGAAAAAATGGGAAAACCAGCATTTTTAATGGTTGTAACTAAAGGCGCAGTCGCTTTAAAACGCGAAGATGGAGTATACGAAATACCGCTTGGTTGCTTAAAAAATTAATGCTCATTAGGTTGGCTGTTCCTTCTTCTTGCATCTATTGAGTTTTAAAATTTAGTTATGTGAACATTTTACAGTTTGAGAGTAGGAAGGTTATTTGCTTTAATTGTTGATAAATTACGACATAATAACAAGAAAAAAATAAAATATTGTCACAATTAGCCTTGCGTGTTAAATTAAAGGTGCCAAAGGGATAAACTCTTGGCAGGGTGCCGCACATGGTCCCACCAAACCGCGAGAGACAGTCTCGCATCCACCCTAGCAATAGGGTTTTCTTTTTAAAGAGTATGAA
>CAVIPP010000159.1:2310-2837 GCA_963644615.1 Oscillospiraceae bacterium | reverse complement strand
GCTTTCATATTTTTATATTGTTAATTAACAAGTTGATGCCCGATTACACATAGGGAGGATAACTGATGCATAAGATTGCAAAAATAATTACAGCAGCATCTCTAACTTTAGTTTTTTCTTTAGGAGCCGTCAGCGCCCTGAGCCAAGTTAAAGAAAGTAAAGTTGTTGAAGCAAAAAATACTTCTGGTACAAGAACTATTTACGCTTTGACAAAGGAAAGTAGTGCTCCGTGTGTTCATATTTGGGGGAGTGGGACCGCTACTGACTGGCTCTCTCCAAAATACATGACTCCTGTCGAAAGTTTTGATACCGATAATGGCACTTATAAGCTATATAGTGTTGAAACAGATTGTAATAACTTGATTTTCCGGGATAATGGAAAAACCAATCAAACAGGTAATATTATTGATATTGACGCTGATGTCGTATATAAGTTTGATTATGTTTCTACTTATAGTAGTACTCTTACAACATATCCAGTCGCGGCCTTTACAACAAACAAAAAGTACATCTTAAACGGTGATTTT
>CAVIPP010000159.1:0-2300 GCA_963644615.1 Oscillospiraceae bacterium | reverse complement strand
ATTGATAATGGCAGCACATATTATCTGTATAGTGTTGAAACAAATTGCGATAACTTGCTTTTCCGGAATTCAAAAGGTACTGCTCAAACCCAAAACTTTGAACCTTTTGACGCCGATTCCGTATATAGGTTCGACTATCTTTCTAATCCTACTACGATTACTAATTATCCAGTCGCGGCCTTTACAACAAACAAAAAGTACATCTTAAACGGTGATTTTTGTAAGTGGGATTACAAAAATTCTGAGATTATATTCATTCCTAATCCTTCTTCAGTTAGCGGAGAATATATGTATTTAGATTTTACTGTCCCTAGTGGTGGCTATGAGGTTAAATCTATGATGCTATCCACTTATGATGAACAAATATTTTATTTTGAGGAGGGCGGTAACGTAACTTTGCGCGAAGGTAAATATAATATTTATTTTAGCCAAACTAAAAGAAGTGATTGGTTAGAAAATAAAGGGCATTTATATTTTGAACATGCTCCTACATACACTTTCGATTTGATGCGTGGCGCTGATACTATTAGAAGCGGCATTTCCACAATTAGAAACCCTAGTAATTCTAGTGAGTTCTACACAAATGAAGCTTTCAGCGTTAAAGCTGGCGATACATTAGTTTTAAAAAATGATGGCGAGGAACAAGCTGACTACACCGCTAAAGTAAATGGTAATAATAACATTATCGCAAACAAGACCTTTATGTTTGATATGGATTATGGAGCAGAGGTTGGTAGCAATCGAATTTATATCGATGCTACGGCTAAAACTATTTTTGCCGGCGGATTAACTCATGGCGTCTATGGCATTGTGGTTGATAATGCTTTCCACGAACTAAAACAAGATAGCGAAAATGATAGTCAATATATTCTTAAAGATGAGGCATCACTATCTTTAGAAAAAGATTCAGTTGTTAAATTTGCTCATACTTTAAATGATCTGAACGTTGGTTTCCCAGCGACATTTACTGCTTTATTAGAAACTGGTGGAGCATCAAGCTTTTTCACTACTTTAAGTGATAATACCCTTAAAGCTAACATTGCTATCTCGGTGGCGGTCTACTTTAAACCATATTCTGGAAATGACCAAGTTTATTTTGAATATGGTGATGCTAATTTATCGAGCGCTTTATCATTTGCTAAAGACTTTAACACTGTCTTTGCAGAAAACGGAGGCATTTGTGACGCTACCGGTGCAAATACCGATAAAACTAAATTAAAAGAGGCCTGGGAAACAAAGAAGAGCGAATACAGCGCGCTTAGTAGTGAGGCTAAAGCTTATCTAACCGATGAAAACAGCAGCGATTATAGTGACATTATAGCTATGCTAACTCGTTACGACTATATATATGGTAAATACCATGCTACGTTAGGAACTGATAATAATTTCTTAGCTAGATCAGTTAATACAACTACTGTTTCTCCACGAGTTATTAATTCAACAAGCAATAATAGCGCCGCTCTTGCTGCTATCGTTATTGTCTCAAGCGTTTCTATTGTTGCAGTTGGCTTTTATTTCGCTATTAAAAAAAGTCGAAGACAATATTAGTCAAGATTAAAAATTAGAACCTTAATTTAACGGATAACATGCCATTATCCGTTTTTAAGTGCCTTTTTATAAATAAAGGGGCATAAAAGGAATGCAATATAGAACACTGCCTTATCTATCTTTATTTATTATTCTATGAGAGTAATTTAATTGTTTTAACCGTCTAGATTTAATTTGCTAATTGCTGAATTTTATATTTTTATCTTAATTATTCGCTTCTTAAACTAATTTCATTTGCTATTTATCGATAACAACACAACGTTAGTAGAAATCGTAGGATTTCATTGACATGGACACCTGTTATTTTTAAAATTTTCACTAACGAGGTAAACATATATGGCATGTTTTGCAGTAAGCGCCGCAGCGGCAGCGACAGTCGCGGTAGTTAAACGCATCGTCGCAAAAAAAGAAAATAAAAATGTTACCGTGATCGATGAAAATTCTAAATTCGGTAGCGATAGCAAATGGTCAACTAAATTGAATTATCTTGAACTTGGTTTAATTGGAGGTTCTTTCCTTTTAGCAGGTGAACATTTAATTCATGGTGAAGTTAGCTTATTGCCGCCTTTTCTAACTGCAACAAAAACTCTGGAAGGCACAGAGGCAATGCTTCATGAAATGGGCACTGTTGGCGTCATTATGCTTTTAAGCATTATTTTAGCTTGGATGATTGGAATTTTCTTATTTGATTTAATTTCATACAAGAAAAGAACATCGAAAAAAGTTATTAAAATAAAGGAATAAATTTGTGT
>CAVIPP010000158.1:0-2868 GCA_963644615.1 Oscillospiraceae bacterium | reverse complement strand
AAAAAAGTCGCATGTATATCGCGTACTACATATGATTTATTAATTGCTTATGGTTTAGGTGATAGGATTGATGGAGTATATAACAAAATATTAAATAATCCTTGGACTGAAGTTTTTTACCCAGCATCTAAAAACCATTACGCATATGAATATGATCCAAGTTATGAAACGCTTTTATCTCGTGGAATTGATCTAGTCTTTTCTCCAGAAAAATATGTTACTGATGGCTTAAAAGAACATGGAATCAATGCGATTACTATATCGTTATACGGCAAGCCAACATTTGATAATTACGTTACATTTTTTTCAAATCTAGTAGCGCAAATTTGGGATGATAGTGAAGTTAAAACAAAAGTGGAGAAATGGAACGAAAAGACCAAAACCGCGATTAAAGAAATACAAGATGAATTAGCTAAACACGATATTTCTAAGAAAAAATTGTTTTATGTTCGCGGAGATAAAGATAAAGGTATAGGCTATACAGATACGTCCGGTTCATTTAGTGAATACGCTTATAGAGTTTTAGGTTTTGATAATTATTCTTCTACTGTAACTGATGGCGGGGAAAAGCCTTCAGCTGAAGCGATTTGCAATTATAACCCCGATGTTTTTGTTATGGGCGGTATATATGCAAATAAGCACGTTAATGATATAAAAACAACATCTCCATATACGACATTAGATGCTGTTAAAAATAATAAAATATATACGATTCCATCTGGCTTAACTGCTCTTGAACAATTGAACGCTCTTACACCTGAGTTTTTCTACGATCAAGCTAACAAACTTTATCCAGAATATTTTAGTTTTGATGTTAAGACAATGATCAAGGCATCGACTAAGGAATATTTTGATGCAGACTTAACAGACCAACAAATTGAATTTATGCTTTCTTGCCTTAATCCTACCGGCGGAGAACTATATTGATGAATAAAAAATCTTTAATATTTCTCTTTGCTTCTATTTTTATATTCATATTTATTTTCGTTCTTGCCTTAATGGTTGGGCAATATTCAATGAGCATTGGTGATTTCTTTAATGCTATCTTTAGTGACGATAACGCCTATGAAATTCAAAGAAGCATAATTTTAAATCTTAGACTTCCAAGGACTTTAATAGCTGGTTTAACTGGTGTTGCATTATCAATATCCGGCCTTTTATACCAAGAGATATTCCAAAACAAACTAACGTCACCAGATTTACTTGGCGTCAGCAGTGGCGCTTCAGTCGGTGCGGCTTTGGCGATTGTACTTGGTATGTCCTCTATTTTTATTAGCTTATTCGCTTTTCTATTTGGTGTTATCACAGTATTGATAACCATTATTATTTCTAAATTATTTAAAAACGGATCATCTATTACTTTAATTCTTGCTGGTATTATCGTCGGTGGATTTATGTCTGCTTGTTTATCTATGATTAAATATTTCGCTGACCCTCAAACGACATTAGCCCAAATCACTTATTGGTTAATGGGCTCTTTTGAGAATTCAAAAATGGAATACGTTTACATCTTAGGACCAATCGTTCTTATTTGTTGCACTATATTATTGTTACTTGCTTGGCGAATCAATATCATCGCTTTAGGAAAAGAAGAAGCCCAATCTCGAGGATTAAATTACAAAATATATCGAATAATCTTTATTTGCATTGCAACACTTTTAACCGCTGTTTCAGTTGCCTTTAGTGGCACGATATCTTGGATAGGATTAGTTATTCCTCATGTCGTTAGATTAATATCTGGTAGAGATGCGAAAAGAAGCGTTCCATTATGTATAACATTCGGCGGCACATTCATGATTTTTGTTGATATTTTTTCTAGGACATTTACGCAATCGGAAATACCTTTAAGCGCTGTCACAGGTTTATTTGGCACAGTCGTTTTTGTAATCATTTTAATCTCTAGGAGAAAAAGCATTTATGTCGATTAAATTAGAAAATGTATTTTTTTCGTATAGGAAAGATACGCCCGATGTCATAGAAGATATATCACTAACTATTAAAGAAGGTTCCATAAATGTTTTGCTTGGTTTAAATGGATGTGGAAAAACAACTCTAATTAAATTGTTAGCGGGAATGGTTTATGCTGACAAAGGCTCAATCAAATACGACGACGTCGATTTAAAAGATATACCAATATTAGAACGTTCTAAAATATTTGCTTATGTTAGCCAAAAGGGTATACGAGCTGATGATTTTAAAGTAATTGATTATTTATCATATGGTGTTGCTAATTGCTTAAAGTTTTATCAATCACCAAAAAAAGAGCAAATTGAACAGATTAAAAATATGGCCGAGAAGTTTAAAATTAGTCATCTTCTAAATAAAAATATTGGTGAAATAAGTGGGGGAGAAAAGCAAATCGTTTCAATAGTCTCGGCGCTTGTTCAAAACACTCCGACCATCATTTTAGATGAGCCAACATCTGCTTTAGATTTAGCAAACCAATCCTTAGTACTTTCATCATTAAAAGATATTGCTCGCGATGGAAAAACCATAATTCTTTCGTCTCATAATCCGAATCAGGCACTTTATTTAGCCGCTAATGTAATATTGATGGATAAAGGTAGAATCGTTGATATTGGTAATTCTAAAAAGATAGTAAATAAGAATAAATTAAAAGAAATATATGGTAACAAGTTAGTGTATTCTACGGAGCTAGATTACAACGAGATAAGTTATAAGTAGATATACTTTCCCGCTTATAAGAAATATCATAACTTTTAAAGACCTCACTAACTACCTTAAAAGCGGGAAGCAGGCCTTTTTATTCTTTAATTCATTAGCGTATTCGTTCTACAATAGCCATTTCTTGAAAAAGACAAATGTTTTCTTTTGTTTCAACAATAATCAGTGTTATTAACTTTTTAA
>CAVIPP010000157.1:2312-2898 GCA_963644615.1 Oscillospiraceae bacterium | reverse complement strand
GGATCATATTCCACGGCTTTAGATACTTTAAAACCTGCTTTTTCAAATCCTACAGAAAAACCGCCACAGCCTGAAAACAAATCAATTATTTTATTATTCATCATCTTTCCCAATTCTATATTTTAGTGCATAATTTTTTATTAGATTAATTTCTTCGCTACTTAAGCGATAAATTTTAGCAAGTTCATCATCGATTTTGTCAATGATTGATTTGCAGCATTTATGCTTATACGCATAATCAGTTTGAATAGTTCCAATATAAATTTTAGTATTTTCAAGTTTAATCTCAAGTTCTTTAGCTAGTTGATCAAACTTCAAATAATCAATTTCATCGTTAACGCGAATCGAAAACGCTATCAATTCTTTTTTTGTTATATGCCAACAATCAGAAGACACTATCCAAAACCACCAAAATAAACTAGAGTTTAATAGACACAATATATAACATTTTATTTTTTTAGGATATCTTAATTCCTTATATTCGCTACTATCCATGGCAAAGCCGAATGCTTTAGTCCAAAAGTAGCCTCTCATGTTTAAGTAAATAGGCAACCCGTTCTTATCAATTAGACTTAAAAAATTATCA
>CAVIPP010000157.1:0-2302 GCA_963644615.1 Oscillospiraceae bacterium | reverse complement strand
GTTCTAACACTGACCCAACTTTTGGATAATAATCGTAATTAGTATTCAGTTTAACGAGGTCTTTGTGTTTAAAAATATACCTTCTTTCTTCTTTATAAAAATATTGATAATTTGAAACAAAAATTCCGTTTTCGGATGAATTATTAGTAGCAATTAATATTGTTAATTTTTGGTGCGCTTTCGTAAAAAGAGAGGCTGGGCGGTCAGCATAATTAGCTATTAGTTGTTTGGAAAAATTGCTTTCTATAATGTTTCTTATGGCATTCATTCTTTGTGTTGAAACATACGACAAAGGAATAATAAATCCGATTGCTCCATTCTTTTTAACAAAGTTCGACGCGTTATCAATGATATCTGCAAATAGATTTCCGTATTTGCATTTTCTTCCTTTTTCTACATAAGGTGGGTTTCCAATGATTAAATCAAATTTACTAAATTCGTGTTTATTAACAAGTGTAAAATCATTGTTGGAAAAATTACTTTTAATAGATTTGACAATTGATAGATTGCATTCTTTCAAGAACAAAGTTGATTGTATAAAAAGACGCATCTTGGAAATATTGTTCGCATCAGTATCTATATCATTCCCATGTAATGTTTCAAGAATATTACATATATCTTTAAAGCTGTAATTTGGCTTGATAGCCTTTAGCAACCTTAATTTAAGTTTTAAAACAGAAACAAGAAATTCGCCAGTTCCGGATGTAGGATCCAAAACTTTCCTATTGAACATAAAATCAAAACCAAATCCATTATTTATAATCCAATTAAAGATTGATTCAGGATTATCGAAATTTATTTTCTCTTTACAATAAATAGTTTGAACAGAATTATAAAGAATATAATCACATACATCTGACGGAGTATAAAAAACACCATTTTTCTTTTGCTCTGTCGAATTTTCATGGAACTTAGAAATCGTTTTTTCGAATTCTTCCATTGTTTCGTAATTTAAAAAAGCTTCATGTAAAAATTCGTCATCAAAATTAAAGCTGCCATAATCTCCGTTTAATAATTCCTTAAGAGCAGGTGTTAATTCTTTAAACGGGGTATCTAGTTCACTTTTTTTAGCCACCCCTCTATTCCTCCACCATCTTCGCCTCAACAAACAGTCTATGCAATTTTCTCTTAACTTTCATCGTTGGTTCAAAATGCCCATTTTCCCATCGGTTAACAGTGACAACGGAAACCTTAAGCATTCTCGCTAAATCGTTTTGTGATAGGAACATCTTAGCTCTATATTGTTTAAGCATTTTTTGGTAATTCATTTTATTCATTTACTTAATGTAAGGATTATAGCATCACACCTAAAATAGTGCCATACCCCGATTACACCACTAACGCAAAACTCCACCCCTACCAATCCAGAGTGCTTGATGTAGTCCTAGATAACTGAGTGGCGGTTTCGTTCTTGGTTGGGGGTGGGTGGTTAAATAGAAAAGAAGTGATGAACTCCATTAAGGAAGAACACCACTTCTGATTTTATTGTTTTTTTCGCTACTTTATGTTAGTCCACGATAAGATTTCAAAGAGCCGTTAATTATCAATATAAGAATATGTGCCAGCGGCTCTGAAGGTTGTTATAAGTCTTTCCTCGTTTTTAGGGTCAGTATTTACAGTATTACCAGCATAATCACCTACATTGACATGGCATAGCCATCTTAAGTGTTCATCAGTGCCATATGTGCCTTCAGCTAAGCCAAAATAGACATTGACTAAATCGAGTTTTTTAGATCCGTCAGCAAGATAATCACCTCTAATAGCGTTGGAATCGCCATATTTTGTAGAGCCATTTTTATCATAATTGCCGTTATTGACTCCCCAAGAATTTATTCTAGTATTTTTGATTGTAATATTGCCAGTGTTTCCATAGAGTTGAATGGCATTGCCGCGAACACCAGAGATTTGGCAATTTTTAATTAAAGCGGTCTTGACGGAACTACCAGCGTTATCGCCACCAGCAATCGCATCAAGCGCTATACCATGAGCGCGTTTTTTGTACGAATCCCAAACACTTCCATCAGAATGATATGAATTACCAATAACAGGTAATGTATCATCATTTTCGCCGATGAATTTGCAATTTGTAACTTTATAAGTAACGTTTGAAGCATTTGCTTTTTCAAGATTTAAGCACATGCCATCACCGCTGTTAGTTGTAGAGTTATTGCCGTTCCACACTAATTCGCTTTGTTTACAAGGATTAAACACACAGTTATCAATATTTATGACTAAACCATCATACTTATTTAAATTAATTGTTGCACCTTTAAGGAAAGTAACACCTTTAATAGTTAAATTA
>CAVIPP010000156.1:0-2899 GCA_963644615.1 Oscillospiraceae bacterium | reverse complement strand
AGATAAGATAGTCTTTGCAATTGATGGATTAGTTGCAATTCTTCCTGATTTTCCACTTTTCTTTGAAAAATCTAAAGGAAATTCATCGGCTTTTTTTAATTCTTCATCAGTTAAGACATTGGCTCTTTTTATATTCAAATCTTCCACATAATCTTCGATCGTTTCAATTAATTCATCGCCAGCCGGATTAGAAGTCATGATTGCGGTGCCGTCTTCAAAAGTTGCAATATGTGTAAATGTCTTTTTAAATGTTCCAAGAAAAACTGGATTAGCTTTATAAAGTTTGCCATTTCCTCTTCTGTTAGGAATATCGGAACATATTACTTCGGGGATGTTGCATAATGCGTTTGGATGCCGATCTAAATCGGTATTTGAGCTTAAAACATTTCTTACAGATACTCTATAACTTTGCTGACTATTACTTTTAAGAGGATCTTTTAAATCAGACGGAATAATGTGTTCATTTTCTAATAAAATTTTATAATAATTTTTACAAAATTCATCGCTTCTGATAGCTTGCGGATACAACTCAAAAAGCTCTTCTAAAGCAATATTTTTTATTTTCAAATAGAAAGGATTTGGATTATTTTTTGAAATTTTTCCTTTAGCTGTTCCACTAAGTTCTTTAATTCTTCTTTTTAAAACATCGCCTAACATATGCGATCTCCTTTTCTTAGCAAAAATAAATATTCTTTTAAGTGAATTTCTCTGTTATTTAAATTTCTTGATGCTCTGTACACATTATACTTTTTGTCGAAAACTCTAACATCGCCTAATTTTTTAAGCATATTAACCATTTCATTATATGTAATGAATCCCTCTGAACTAAATGAGATTAATATATAATCAACATCTAATTTTTCACATAAATTACGCATTGTATTTAACGCTGTGCTTTTAACATTAAATGATGATTTATTCCATTTTTTTGGTATTCCAGAAACTATGCTAATATCCGTTGGTTCTTTGTAGTTATTAATTAAATTCAGCATAAAATAATTTGAGCCATATGGATGTTGATTATAAGGCGGGTCCAAATATGCTAGGTTTAAATGAGGTAATTGTGTTGCTAAATAATTGCAATCTTCTTTATGTATTACAATTTTTGAAGAATAATTGCTAAGTATCGGCTTCTTAATTTCAATATCAGCGAGAATGCGTTTTAACGCGTTCTTTCCGTCGCCACCAAATTGCCCTTTATGAGTTTTTGAATTTTTATAAAAGCCCTTAAAAACGCCGGATGTATTATTTTTTGTAGATGCCTCATACAATAACGGGCCTAAAAATAAAGTTTTATAAGGCTCTGGAACTTCATCTAATAATTGTCTACATGTATCAATATATTTTCCATTTCTATTCTTATAAAAAACCCTTTCATTTTCTTTAATATTGTCATCATCCTTAGGGCAATACAATCTTGTTATAAAACCCGCTTTCAGTGATTCGTCTTTCAAATTATTTTTAAGAAAAGTGAACCAGCGATCCATTTCTTGCTCATCTATTTCGTTTTTATTAGATAAATAACATCGATTTATAGTTTCTGCATAATCTTCTAAATCATTGCAATGCAATTCATAGCAATGTTGTTTTAAAAGTCTAGAAACGACTCCACTGCCCGAAAAAACATCTACTGCAGAAATCTGCTTAAGATTTAATTCTTTTTTGACTAGATTAACCGCCGCCTCAATAAAGTTTAATAGCGCTCTTTTATTACCGATATATGTAATAATTTGTTCAGTTAAAAAGTCCTTGTTTTCCATACTATTCCACTATGTGTGCTTTTTTAAAAAGTTTATGCAATTCTCTTTTGCACCTGAGGGTTGGTTTAAAATGCCCGTTTTCCCAACGGTTAACAGTAACGAATGAAACGTGTAGAATCTTTGCTAAATCAGTTTGAGAAATAAAAAATTTCTCTCGATATTCCTTTATCATCTTAGAATAGTCCATAATCTCTCCAAAACCCTTTAACAAGACTATATCACTTTATGCGTGTTATGTATATTACAAATGAGTATTTGAGTATCGTTTTTTGACTACCAATAAGTAGACACTCAATATCGATGGAAAATTAACTAAATCATAGGAAATTGAACCTTTTAAGACGTTTTTTCTCATATAAGTGGAAAAGGCAAGATAGTACACATATAAAGACACAAATTAATAAAAAAACACGAATACTATCTGAGTAATATAATAAGGCGAGATACTTGCTTAGATAATGAATGTCTACCTGTTCTTTGAAAACTGTACATTTTTATTTTTTATATTTTATAGGAGGTATTTTAATGGGAAAAAAAGAATTAGAGAAAGAATTAAAAGAAATTAAAACTGTGCTTCTTCCTAAATGCAACGAAAAATTAATTGAAGCTAGAAATACTGGAGAAATTTATGAAAATACAGCATATGATGACGCGAAAGAAGAGAAAAATAAACTTCTTAATAGAGTAAAGGAAATAAGAACAATTCTACTCGGTGGTGATATTACTGAAGAATATGCTGAATTAAAAAATCTAATTAATAATTGTCATAATCTTTCAACCTTAGACATAGCATTAGATAAGGCAAAAATGTTTTTTAATAAATATAATAACGGAATAGATTTCACTAATGAAGAAGTTAGAGTCATCTATGATTTGATGACGCTAGCTCGAAGGTTATCTTCTAATGAAATAACGGATAATGAAACAATAAACAATTCAGTATTGGATTTACTTTCAATGTCTAAAGACAAAGAAGATAGAAGGATAAATAGATTATCAGGCTATTGGAATGATTTATTCCATAAGGAACTCGAGGAAACTGAAAAATTGTTTTTTATAGATTGTGATGATTTTTCTTCAATATCTTCTCTTGAAAATCATCCTCAATTTCAGAAAACTATTGACTTAATATATGTAAC
>CAVIPP010000155.1:0-2925 GCA_963644615.1 Oscillospiraceae bacterium | reverse complement strand
AATTATTACATCTAACGTTGATATTTCTTATAAATTGAAAGAAAAAGATACACAAGTAAGAGGGCGATATGTAACATTCTTCTTAAACCCGATGATTTTTATTGATACGCATAATAGCGATTATCATTTCGATTCATTAAAAGATATTTCGTCTAGTAATGAGGCTAAAAAAATATATCAATATCTTGTCAAGCATTCAGGCGAAGTGCTTACGTATCGGAAAATCTATAAATCTTTAAAACTTAATAAGAGCTTACAATTTTATATCGACTGTATCAACTATATGGTCAAAACCTATATGATTTATATGCTTCAAAGAATAGATATAAAGACGATGAAAAAATTATCATCTGGTTTTATTTTTTATCCAACATTTATCAGCGATATCGATATAACTAATTTAACATTTGAAGAAAAATATAAATTAAAGGATGAAGCCTCTTTAGTAGCGAGAATGATTTCTGATGGATATATTGTAAATCAAGCCATATCCTATGTCGGAGGAATAATTGATAATTGTTATAAGACAAGAACAATAATTAAACGCGGTTTCTTAATAGAATATTTTGATAGAAAATGCATCGTTTGTTTCAATCCTAGCGATGAAGAGTTAATAAGATTCAAAAAGTTCAAAACGTTCATCCCTCAATTGATGCTTGTGTTAGGCGAAATGGATCTTCGCATCGATAATGATGGAATCGGTTATTATGGGCTTACTAATTTATTGAATGATGGTTTAAAGGGATATGCCAATTTTTAAAAGAACTAAAGAAATTAATAAACTCGTTTCATTTATTAATAACGGAAAGGTTAATATTGTCGCCGGTTTAAGAAGAGTTGGTAAAACTTATTTATTAGATACTTTATTTTCAATTATCAACAAATAATATCAATGAGAGTATAGATGCTCTTAATAGGGCAAAGAAAAATACTTTGAAGTAGCGATATATTATGTTTATGTTGTCGAGTTATTTATCGTTTAACCATCTAGCAATATCGATAATATCAATGCCGTTATAATCCTTAACATCATCTTTTGTCCTTGCTATTAATAATTTTGGATAAGAATCGTTGATTTGCTCTAATGGGGTAATTTCTCTTTTAAAGGTGTTTTCATTAGAAATATCATCACTTACTTGGATATAAATCTTCCTTCCGTTTTTAAGACAAACAAAGTCAACTTCTTTGTTATATAATTTACCGACATAAACTTCGTAACCTCTTCGCAGTAGCTCGATAGCCACTATATTTTCGTATAAGTGGCCTCGATCAATATACCTTTTTCCTAAGATGGCTTTTCTAAATCCGATATCTACAAGGTAATATTTTTTGTCTGATTCTAAATACTTGCTACCCTTCAAATCATATCTTTGTATCGGATAAAACAAAAAACTATTGCAAAGATAATTTATATAGCTTCCGCATGTTCTATCATTAGTTTTGTAACTTGATGATGTTAGTTTATTGGCGATATTTCGTATCGATGTTTGATTTCCGACATTATCCATTAGGTATTCGTAAATAAGTTTTAATAAATCAGCGTTTTCTATTTTATATTTATCGATAATATCCTTGATAATTGTTGTTTTAACGATGTTTTCAATATACGATAATGCATCGCTTTCATTCTTGTATAGATAGGCACCGGCCATGCCGGTTGAAGAAAAATAATCATCAAACGCTTTATCGATATCATCTGTTGGATAATAAAGCAAATATTCATTGAAAGAGAAAGGAAATAGCTTTATTTCATATACTCTTCCTCCAAACAAAGTGGCGAGATCACTGCTCAGCAAGAATGCATTTGAACCAGTTAAATAAATATCATACTTTTCTTCTTCATATAAACTATTAATCACGCGTTCAAAACCAGAACACATTTGTATTTCATCAATTAGGAGATAATTATTGCTATCGGCTATAAAGTGAGTCGAAACATATTCATATAATTTATTGCCATCGAGTAGAGATTCGTATTCTTTCAAATTTAAATTGATGTGAATAATGTTGCATTGACTCTTCGATAAATATTGATGAAACGCATCCATGAGCTTAGATTTTCCACATCTTCTAATACCGGTTATAACCTTAATATCCGGTATATCCATTACATCGATGAGTTTATTTAAGTATTCTTTTCTTTCTATTAATTTCATTAAAGATTATTAATTCCTTGCTCTTATATTATTCTATTTCGCAATTTTTAACAATTATTAATTTTGCGAAATGAGAAATAAAAGTATCCCTTACTTAGATATGGATTTGACTACTTGTAATTTCACATATGTATCTTGATGGTCTCCTTCTAGGCTAGCGCTCAAATGTTTTTGTTTTTATTAAGATATATTAACTCTTATAAAAGCGACATTTATAATCTAGCAAAGCATATTCCTTATCAACCGATGAAAAGGTATAGTAATGCTTGATGGTAAATCCGTTTTTAAATCTCAATACATATCTGTTAGTAATGACATAATAGGTTTCAAAGATCGTTTGATTTTCTATTAACGACGATATTTCATTTATAACCATTTATAACAAAATTAAAAAACTTTCCTAAAAATATCGTTATTTTTGACGTGTTTATTTAATAAAACTGAATAAAACATCGTAACTATCGAATAAATATTAATATAACAATTATAGAAAACTTTCTTATTTTCTTGTCGAAAGTGATCACATTGTTAGTTGGAAAGCTAATTTAGAATAAATTTAAAATTGGATGATTTATAAACGCTAATGGCTAATACCTAGAAGTTAAAAGAAGAGGCGCGAGTGGCAAGAACTATCAAAGTATTTATTCGTGATAATTCATTGCTTATTTTGCTGCGTTTATATAAGCATTGAGGTCATTTTAATTAAGATATTTAACATCTAATTCTATAAATGTATTTCGTAAATTATTCAATACCACAATCGTTTTTT
>CAVIPP010000154.1:0-2928 GCA_963644615.1 Oscillospiraceae bacterium | reverse complement strand
CCCAAGACCAATCATCATCAAAGTCATATCCGAAGATTGGTTCGTTTTTTATTGAGTTTTTGAGATCCATTAGGAGCGCCTCCTTTCTTATTTATCTTGGAGACAATATAAAAAAGAATAAAGGCAAATACTACCTTTATTGAGAAAGGGGTGAACCTATAATAAACTACGATTAAATCGAACTTTTAGTTGTGATTAGAACGTTTTTATATATGAAAATAGGTCCACCCTATAGAGTGAACCAATTATTTTATTGACTAACTTTAATAATGTGCTCTTTGCCTAAATTATGAAGCACCTTTGCAACAGTTACCAAACTGTGCTGAGATAAAGTTTGAAAAACCATAAGGCATGTTTTATCATCTTCATTTTTAGGATTTAATGGATGGCCGATAATGTTGCACAATAGAACGGCTAATTCTTCGCATAATTGTAAACCGATGCATAGACGAATTGTGGCTTGCTTCCCTGGTGTAGTTCCTTCTTCATCCTTTCTCAAATACCTTTTAATGGTTGAAAGGCTGAGTCCAGAACAATTGGCTAGTTCTTGCTGACTCATATCCTGATATTCTATAAGAAATTTAAGTGCGTCTTGGAATTCGTTAAAACCCTCAAGCTTGCTTTTCACTTCTCTAATATTTGCTAAATACCTTTTATGCGTATTTTCATTATACTTACTACAAACATCATCATTTTTTGCAATTGTAAGGTTATAAGATAATAATTTGTTGGCATCTCGATATAATGAATCATCAATAAACGAATTCATGCAGCCATTATTTTCATTAACCAATTTGAATTTAAGGCAGCATTTATCTGCATGATGCAGTGCGAAATCCGTCATCACAAGAACGCCATTGCTATCTCTCTTTATATATTTAGGAGCATTAAAAACAAGGTGATTATCAACGAATAAATATTTGCTATTTTTTAGATGCTTTCTTAATTTTTCATTATTATAAATGCGCTCTAGTTGTTTAGTACTTAATAAAAATGTTTCATCGTAAGCTAGCGAACCTTTAGCGTAAGCAAATGGCTTTATATAACCTTCATCAATAAAAACAAAGGCATCAGCTTTTTGGAAGAAACCACACTCTTTCATACGCTTCCTTGCAGCATAAATGGTTACTCCAAAATGATGAGCAACATTTCTAATTATGGATTCAATGTAAATTAAAATATCATCTTTGCCAACAACTATGTGATTATGATAAATAGACTTTGTATAATCAATTAAAGCTTTTCTAGGCATGAGTAAAATAGGGCCCATTATAGTTGCCTGTATTTCCATTTTTTCAATTATGTCTTTGTCAAATCCTTTTGCATCCATAAGTTGGTGATAATAATCGGCAAATTCGACTAAATCATCTTGCACTAACCGTTGAAATAAAAATGCTTTTTTGTGAAGAATAAAATGAGATAACTCATGAGCAATAGTTACATTGGCTTTATTGCTTGAATCTTGCTTATTAGCGGTAACGTCAACACATATTGAATTTGCTCGAATTTCAGTAGTTATTAGCTCATTAGTATCCATATCGAAGCACTCGAATTCACTATCAACTAAAAATAGCCTTCCATAAGGTCTTCTTTTTCCTGCGAATTTATAGTCCCAAACCTCGAGACCACATTTTTTCGCCAAATCAAGAATCGGAATTGCATAGGAACCATCATAATTTTTATCGACGTTTTTCCTAATATAATCCAGTGCAAATTTTTCATAATCCTTTACATCCATTAATTTTGGAAGCAAATCGCCATCAACTGGATTATGTTTTGCTCTTTTCGGCTTCTTATAAGGCTCAAGAGATGAAATTCTAATGGTTAAAGAATCATTTTCCAATGTCGCTTCAAAAGTGAGTTTAAGCCATTTATTATCGAAGTTAGTTTCAATAATATCAAAGTGGTTATAGGGATTTAGAACTAAAGCGTGAAAAGATACAACTAGCACTAAATCACATCGAATTTCATCACCACATTTATCTGCCATTCGAACGGTGATGAACTCGCTACTATTCAATTTGATTCGACTTTTATCAATAGCCTTATAGCCTAGCTTATCAAGATGATCTTTTAACCATCCACCTACATATTCATCAATTTTATCTTTGAAGTTAAGTATTAAAAAGTTTAAAAAGGTGTTCCGTGAGCCGTTTTGCATTGTAGAAAAATTATATATCAAAAGGTATCGGTTTCATATGCATAAAAGACAAATGTTTTTCAATAATTACGCCAATAAAAAAAGCTCCTTTGTTCTAAGGTCAAGGAGCGGACCTACTAGTATTCGCCCAACTAGCTGGCGTACAGCTATCTATTACGGCCCATAGGTACTTGAATGCCGGACAGCACGGGTGCTTAGTGTCATCTACGGAGCTAACGCGTTTAGCTCGATTACCATTATAGCATGAGGTGGGGAGTTAGTTAAATTGGGGAAGTTTTAGTATTAAATTATTCGTTTAATCTATGAATTCCAACTGCTAGAAGTATTATTCCACCAATAACAAAACCTATACATGCGCCGATAATGGTTCCAAACAATTCACCGTTGCTTCTCGCAACAGGATGTTTCAAAAAGAAAAGAAAACATGGGCCGGCAATTAAAGCAATAATTCCGCCAGCTATCATTTCTTTATATTTTCTATCGTGTTCTTTTTCAATTAAACGATTAGAACGATTTTGATAGTTATGATTATTAGTAAATGATGTGGAAGGTTTTTTTAGTTGATAGCCACAATGTGGGCATGTAGGTGCAGTACTAGAAACATCGTGATTGCACTCGGGGCATTTAATAAGCGCCATTCTTTTAATCTCCTCTTCAATATTATAATTATACGATTTCAAATTCTATGGCTAATGTTGGATAATTCGAATCACTGAAAATCCATATTCCGTCTTTCGTTAATGGATCGTATTCAGACCAAAACATAT
>CAVIPP010000153.1:0-2952 GCA_963644615.1 Oscillospiraceae bacterium | reverse complement strand
CCTACCCCTATTTCATCCTACTATGAGTGTATTTTAGCCTTTTCTAGCTAGTCGTGGTTAAATGCTTAAAATAAAAAAACATCGATAAAATCGAATAAAAAAGGACTGACAGTTATCGTATCAATCCAATTTATGAAATATGGCTAAAACCAACTACTTTGATACAACCGAACACCACTTCCCCAAAACCGAACACCATTGAGTAAAAACCGGACATCCTTATATATAAAGAAAAACCACTATTTCCTAAAACTAATAGTTTGATAGCCCAAACGCATATTCGAGTACAACTTATATTTTAGTAAGTCATTTAATTCGTAAGCAAACACTCATTTAATAATAGGCTTGGTCTTAATAATTGGTTTAGTTTCGTCTAATCTATTCTTATTTAAAATTGTTTTTGGGTAAACACAATAATGGCCGTCAACAAATCCAATTGTGCATTCATTATCCGCTGTTGCAATTTTGCAGAATACTTTATTTCTCACAAATTGTTCTTGCACCAAAAGCTCATTGTCAAACATTTTCGAGATATTAACTAAATGTTTGAGTTTATTTCTTATATTGGTTTTATTCTTAATCTCATCATAATCAAAATCATCAACCGATATAGTTCCATCAAAACATTTCTCAAAAAACAAATCTGCTTTAATATGTGAAACTACACCAGTTAAATGTAAGAAATTTGTTTTATTGAATTTGAGCAAATAATCTTTTTGATATTCAAAATTGTTAGACGAAATTGTTATATTTTTACTAAGCAATTTGAAAAATTCATGCGCAGCAACAAATAGTTGTTCTTTTACCTTTTCCTTAAATAAATTCGTCATAATAAAAAAAGCGTTTTAAGGTGCGCTACCACTAATAGGACGGCGTTTTAGATCTCCGGCCCGATCTATAGGACAGTCTTTTTATGTCTCCCGTCCCTCTTGACATTCATAATATAACATCATAAGCCAGACTTAACAACTAGAAATTGCCAAATCATTAAAGACATTTGCGAATTTGAGTCGTTATTATTCTCTTTTTGCGTGATGCACTAGTTCATGCAAAAAGAGATTGTTTTCGGCCACTCGTAGACGGTTTTTTTTCTTAACTTTCATCGTTGGCTCAAAATTCTTATTTTCCCATCGGTTAACAGTGACAACGGAAACTCTAAGAACCTTAGCTAAATCGTTTTATGATAGGAACATCTTAGCTCTATATTGTTTAAGCGTTTCAGGGTAATTCATATTTAATAACAATATGTTAACATTTTATGGCACGCTAGACCATAGGCAAAACTCCACCCCTACCAATCCAGAGTGCTTGATGTAGTTCTAGATAACTGAGTGGCGGTTTATTCCTTGGTTGGGGGTTAGGGATTGATGAGGTTTGTGGATGTCGGTTTGTGAAAAATCAATTAATTATTAGAATATTGAACAACATTCCATTTGCGTAACGTAGAGTTAGAGGTATTAAAATATGAATTCCACGGATCGCCTAGATAGCTATTGTTAAAAAAGTTTTCGGTTGAACATGCAACATAAATACAATTATCACTCCATCTATCATTACCATAAGAATATCCGTATGGAATCGAAACATTTTTATAAAATGCGCCTTTACCAACATATTCTAATTTAGGAGGAAGAAAATTAACACATACTCTTCCGCCACCATAAACGCTC
The DNA here is from genome assembly GCA_963644615.1 of Oscillospiraceae bacterium. Classification (GTDB taxonomy): domain Bacteria; phylum Bacillota_I; class Bacilli_A; order RFN20; family CAG-826; genus Fiminaster. The sequence continues at coordinate 1,282 of CAVIPP010000153.1, read as the reverse complement.
ATATTTTTTCCTTTAGTATTATAAAAAACCTGATCGCCTATATATTTCAAATTTGAATTCATTGAAAATATAACGTCTTCCAAACTAGAGCAGTTATAGAAAGCGTGATTGCCAATTGATTCAATATTGTCAGAAATTTCGATATAAGCAATTGATTTATTAGAAAAAACACCTTCTTTAATTTCAAGAATAGGAAAACCATTATAAGTATCCGGTATCACAATATTGGTAGCAGTTCCTGTGTATTCAGATAATATATAGCCATTTTTATTTTCATTAAGTTCATAAACAGCATCATATAAATATCTATTATAGATAGCAGTTCTAGTGCAGTTTTCGGTAATAGAAGTAATTTGTCCATTCCATCCAGCAAATTCAAAGTAGCACCCTTGTGCATCGTCTCGTATCGGATTTGCAAAAGCAGGACAAGATTCAGTTCCATAATCTTGCGTTGTTGTGCCCAATTCACTACCGTCCCAATCAAGGTAAATAACGGTGTATTGATTAATGCTCGCTTTATACACAGCATTAAAAACCGTATCTTCATCAATATTATCTAAGAGCTTATCCCAACCACTAAAAGTATATGTGTACTGCTGAGTTGCTGTTCTGCTAGGAGTTTCACCAACATAAGTAACTTCATCACCCGATGTAACGTAGGTAGAATATAATAAAATTTCATCATTATAAAAACTACATAAATATCTGTTCGTAGTTTTATATTGGGCGGTAGCAGTCACATTACTTGTAATATTCTCAAGGGAAATATCCCATCCATTAAAAGTATATTTATATGTGTTATCGGTTTCTCTTGTTGGATCAGGACCACTAAATGAAGCTGAGGAACCATAATCAACAGTATCAGTACCCAATATTGTGCCGTCCCAGTCAACAAATGTAACCGTATATTGATTTGTTATATTGCTGAATGTAGCGGTGAAAATTGTAGATTCTTGAATATTGATTAACGATTTATTCCAATCCCTAAATGTATATGTATATTGTTGGTCAGCGATGCGGGTTGGTGTGGCCCCACTATATTTTGCATCCTCCCCTTCAGTTACATAAGTTCTATATAGCTCATTACCATCGTAATTGCGGAAAATTACCAAATATCGATCTATTGTAGAATATTGAGCTGTTGCGGTTACATTACTTGTAATATTTTCGAGCGAAATATCCCAGCCACTAAAAGTGTATTTATATGAATTGTCGGTTTCTCTTGCTGGTGTCGAACCATTGTAGGAAGCTTTGGTTCCATAATCAACTGTGTCACTTCCTA
>CAVIPP010000152.1:0-2985 GCA_963644615.1 Oscillospiraceae bacterium | reverse complement strand
TAAAGCTGCCGAAAAGAATATTTCCGCACAACTTGTAATGCAAAATTATATGTTGGAACGATTGTTAGAAAGAATCTCGTTATCAAAATATAAAAATAACTTCATTATAAAAGGTGGTTTTCTAATTTCTGCAATTGTTGGTCTCGACACTAGAGCAACAATGGATTTAGATACAACCATAAAAGGATTTACTCTTACACATGAATCAATAAGAACGATCTTTAATGAAATAAGTAAAATAGAAATTCTTGATGATGTTCACTTTGAATTAGTAAATGTCATAGATATCAGAAACAATGATGATTATCCTGGAGTTCGAGTTTCATTAAATGCTATTTACTCGCCAATTAACGTTCCATTAACCGTTGATGTAACAACTGGAGACATCATAACCCCAAGAGAAATCGAATATAACTTTCCTCTTATATTTGAGAATCGAACAATAAGTATTTTGGCATACAATCTTGAAACTGTGCTTGCTGAAAAAATTGAAACAATACTATCTCGTAATATAACAAACACTAGACCAAGAGATTTTTATGATATATACATTTTATATAAATTAAGATGGCAGGAATGTAATCCAAATACATTATTAGAAGCGTTAAAAAGAACAACAAAGAAACGAGGAAGTCAAAAAGTGCTTGAAACCTATCCTGAAATTATTCTAAAAATACGCGCGAGTATTGAACTCCAAAACTTTTATAAAAATTACCAAAAAATTTATGATTACGCAAAAGATATTTCTTTTGATATGGTTTGTGATGTTATAGAAAACATTATGAACGCAATTAATTGTTAATTAATTACATAATTTCTAAAGGAAAAATTTTTGATTAATTACATGTTTTGGCAAGGAAAAATTTCCATAAGTTGCACCTTTTACAACTAAACAGGTACAATTCATATGTCACTACTCTCGTGTTAACTTAAAAGTAGACACACAAAAAATAATAAGGAAACAGTAAGTCACTACAAATGTCACTTCATTTTGAGGAAAACGGCGAATTTGACCACACGTGACGGCGAATTTGACCACCTTTGATAGAATATAGCATGCAATTTGCTTGGTGGCGAAATTTCAAGGGACATTCATACTTTTTTTACGCTAGTTATTAGATTTATCATTAAGTATTTACAAAAAAAGACTTTATTATGTTTTAGAAATCATTTCCGATGTTTTGATCAAAGATGTATAAAAATTATTTTTGCCACCAAAATAATCAACAACTATAAATAAAGATGTGTTTAAAACAGCGATTTTTTCATTAATTGAAATCAACTCTTTTTGTTTGCTTAAGACATTTATGTTTTTCGAAGATTCTATATATGTTGCATAATTAGGCATACCCCATTTATCATTCATTAAAAAATTTAGTTTAAAAATATTTTGTATAATCAAACTTTCAATCTCATCGCTGGTATATGAATCGATCCTTCTAAAAGATATTTTCTTTTTGCCAACTTTTTCTTTATAGTGTTTTATATCGTCTAATCGAACATTTTCATCTTTGTAATTTTGATCAAAAAACGAATCGCAATCTTTATATGACTCTATCATTGGATAATTAATATATAATCTACCAATTGTTGGATCAGTTTCATCAATAAAATACTTCGCCATTTCAATTAATTTATTAACGTTTGATATTGCTATATCTTTTAAAGTTCTTGTTTCATCCTTCATTGTATGTTGTACATCAAAATCAAATATTAAATATGTAAAAGCAAACTTACCACTTAATGTATCTTTATAATTAGGATCAATCTCAATTAATATCTTATGAATATCCGCATTAAATCCTGTTTCTTTAAGTTTCTTATATAATGAGTAGATATTAGTTCCAAAAGGAACAATTTCGAAATCAGATTGAAGTTTGTCTTTTAATAATTCTTCAATCTTTTTAAATAATCTTGGTTCAGTGTTTTTCCCTTCAACAATTAATAAAACTCTCTTATTCATTAAATACCCCATTAATATACATTTTTTCTAAATTATGAGCTTCTCTTATTTCTTTATCTGTTGAATCATAAAGGTTTCTAATTTTATTTTTAGTCATTAAGAAACAACAATCAGGTCTTGTTAATTCATTATTCATTAAATAAGTATTGTGTGTTGTTAATATTGTTTGGAAATTAGTACAGTTATTAAGCAATTTAACAATATTTTCAGCAGATTCATAATGTAAAAAAGCATCGAATTCATCAATAAATACAAATGACACTCTATTAAATGATGAAATGCTCCAAAAATAAAATAAAAATAAGGCCATAGTACCAGTTGAAGCCAATGATTCAAATGGTGTTTCTCTAATTTCATCTCCCTTACCAAATTCAGCCATCAAAAGATGTTGCCCATTAATATTTCTAAATTTAAGGTTATAATCAACACCGTTTGATTTCAAAAATTCTTCAAATAACTTAAGTTTTCCGCTTTGGTATAAACCCTCAACAAGAACACTATCTCCATTCATAAAACCACAAAAAGCATTCCCTTCAGTTAAACATCGATACCAAAGCATATTATTTATAAAATTCATCATTTTCGAAAATGGCGAACTTGGATTATCTGGTCTATTACGATAAATATACTTAAGAACTGAGAGTTTATTATCTATTAAATCAATATTTAGTTCCCCGCCTTTCAATGATTCATCAACAAAACCACTATTTAAATCAGAATAATCATAATCGATAACCAACTTACAATTGATTGTTAATTTCTCTGTTAATAAATTGTCTGGATCACTTTTTGTATATTCATAAATTAATTCATCAGAGCCAAATTGAAAGACATATTTAAAAGAAGCATAGTTACATACATTATCAAGATTTAAATAGTTCATTAAATATATTGGTTTCATCTTTTCTTTATCAGTTAAATGTCTAACTATATCAAATAAAGCAATTCCTAATGAACTTTTGCCTATACCATTTTTACCATAAACAATAGCTTTATTGACGATATGATCCTTAACTATATGT
>CAVIPP010000151.1:0-3130 GCA_963644615.1 Oscillospiraceae bacterium | reverse complement strand
CTCAATATCGGTGTCGCTAAACCTATAAAAGAATATATAGAAGATGTTAAACATCATCTTTATTCGTTTGTTTCAATTTACGAAAATTATTCAATTGCTAAATATCAAAAAAATTTAAGAGATACATTAGATGAGATTATTTCTAGAGGTAAGTCCGCTATTATTGTTGGTGGAAGTGGCCTATATATTCGTTCTGCATTATTTGATTATGAATTTAGTGATGAGAATATTAAAGTTGATATGTCTAAATATGAAAAACTTAATAATGAGGAACTTCATAATGTACTTGAGGAAATTGATCCTATAGACGCTAAAAAGATACATCCTAATAACCGCAAGAGAGTTTTAAGAAGCATTCAAATTTATTTAGCTAATGGCGAAAATAAGTCATCATTAAATTCTAAACAAAATCATCGACCAATTTATGATGCTAGATTTTTTTCAATAGACATTTCTAAAGATGAACTCGATGAAAGAATCAACAATAGAGTAGATGAAATGATGGATAGTGGACTTCTCGCTGAAGTTACTTATTTATATAATAATTATCCACATAACTTACAAGCGTTTCAGGCTATTGGCTATAAAGAATTATTTGCTTATTTAGATCATAAGATGCCACTTATAGACGCTGTTGAACTCATTAAAAAGAACACACGAAAGTACGCAAAAAGACAAAAAACATTCATACGTCATCAATTTTCTGTGACATATTATAAAGATGAAAATGACTTATTGGAGAAAATAAGCAATGGATAATTATTTATCGAGAAGTAGTGAACTTTTAGGAAGTGATATTATCAATAGTTTTTCTAACAAGACAATTTTAATATTTGGTTTAGGTGGGGTTGGAGGCACTGCGTTTGTCTCGCTTCTCCGCTCCGGATTTAAGAAATTCATAATAGTTGACAAAGATGTCGTCGAAATTTCTAACCTCAATCGTCAAATTTTATTTATGAACGATGATATTGGTAAAGACAAAGTACTTGTCGCTAAAGAATATGCACAAAGAATTTCTAGTGACATAGAAATTGAAACCTATAAATTGTTTGTGGATTCTAATTCGATTAATGAATTCGCTAATAAGCAGATTGATTTTATTGTTGATGCAATTGACTTTATTCCTGGTAAAATTTCTATAAGTAAATTTGCTTTAGAAAATAACATCCCATTTATTGTCTCTTTAGGCATGGCAAATCGTCTAAATCCAGAAGAGGTTACAATTACTTCTTTAAACAAAACAGAAAATGATCCACTTGCGAAAAAACTCCGTTATGAATTTAGACAAAATGATATTCTTTTGAAAGATATCAATGTTATTTTCTCGAAAGAACAACCTTTAAAAAAGTGCATTAAACCATCATCTATGATTATGGTTCCTTCTACCGCAGGTTTACTAATTGCCAAATATATTATTGATAAAGTGAGGGGATATTATGATTGAAAACATTACTAAAATTGCTAAAAAAGCAGGAATTGGTGAAAAATATTTAGAGTGCTACGGAACCGATAAAGCCAAAGTAGATTCTTCTATAATAGAGTCCATAAAGAACAATAAAAATGGAAAACTAATTTTAGTTAGTGCTATTACACCTACTAAAGTTGGAGAAGGTAAGACAACTATGTCAATCGCTTTAGCAGATGGCATGGCTAAAATTAATAAAAATTGTATGCTCTGTTTAAGAGAGCCATCAATGGGCCCTGTCTTTGGACTTAAAGGTGGTGCGACTGGAGGCGGAAAAGCATCAATTGAACCTAGAGAAGACATCAATCTTCATTTCACTGGAGATATGCATGCTTTAACTTCGTCAATTAATTTAATATCCGCTATTATCGATAATCATATATTCCAAGGTAATGGATTAAATATTAATCCAGAAAAAGTTGTTTGGAAACGTGCTTTAGATATAAATGATCGTGCTCTTAGAGAAGTTGAAATTGGACTAGGAAAGAAAAATGGAACTCCTCGAAATGATAATTTTGTTATTACTGTCGCTAGTGAACTTATGGCAATAATGTGTCTAGCAAGCAATGAGGAAGACTTTAAAAATAGAATCAACAATATAATTGTTGCATACACTTTCGATGATAAGCCGATTCATCTTAGAGATTTAAAAATAACTAACGCTATTATGAAACTGATGAAGAGAGCACTCAACGTTAATCTCGTTCAGACTCTTGAAAATAATCCAGTTTTTGTTCACGGTGGCCCATTTGCAAACATTGCTCATGGATGCAATTCAATTATTGCTCTTAAACTCGCTTCAAAACTTGGCGATTATGTCATTACTGAAGCTGGTTTTGGCGCTGATTTAGGTGCTGAAAAATTCATGGATATTTGTATGGTTAACGCTAAACTTAAACCAAGTGCTGTCGTCATGGTTGCTTCTCTTCGTGCTTTAAAACTTCATGGAGGAGTTGAATTTGAAAAACTTGATGAATCAAATCCAGAAGCAGTTCAAAAAGGTATTGCTAATCTAAAGATTCATCTTGAAAATATGAATAAATTTGGTGTACCAGTCATCGTCGCAATAAATCATTTTTCTAGCGATAGTCAAACCGAAATTGATGTCCTCAGTAATTGGTGCGCTAATAATTCGTATAAATATAGTTTTGTCGATTCATATTTAAAAGGTGGTGATGGCGCGATTGATCTAGCTAATAAAGTAGTGGACCTTATCGATAACAACGAATCTAATTATCATCCACTTTATGATTTAAAGTTACCAATTAAAGACAAAATCGATAAAATATGTAAAGAAATATACCGCGCTGATGGTGTGGAATATTCTGAATTAGCGCTTAAGCAAATCGAGGAATTTACTCATCTTGGTTATGATAAATGTCCAGTCTGTATGGCGAAGACACCTTTATCGCTTTCAGATAACGCTAAACTTGTTGGAGCGCCAACTAATTTTGTTATTCATGTGAAGAGTATCAATCTATCTGCTGGTGCTAATTTCCTCGTTATATTAACTGGCAATATTATTACGATGCCAGGATTACCAAAAATTCCAGCTGCAGTTAAAATGGAAGAAGAATAAAAAATGAAAGATTTAAATTACGAATTGTTTGATATTGTCGAAATGAAAAAAGAACATCCTTGTAAAGCAAGAAGCAAGAAATTTCA
>CAVIPP010000150.1:0-3143 GCA_963644615.1 Oscillospiraceae bacterium | reverse complement strand
AGTGAAGTGAACTCAAAAAGTTGGGCAGAGGAATCAGAAAGACTTAAGGGTTACGTTTCAGTTCGTCTCCTCTTTATTTAGGTCCACCATCTAAGAAATATAGGTTTGATGCCATATCAAACCTTTTTTGTGTCAAAAACAAAAATCATCATTTTTATTGTAGACGTCAATTTCGAACACTAGGATTGGTTACTATCCATTTCAAGACGCTAACTTTATCACACAAATCAGTACGACAAAAATAAAATCATGGATTCGTCTTTATTCTTTGAGCAACTCCTTGGCATCCATTGATAGTAACTTGGCAACTTCTAAAGAAATATCATTTAACGTACAGTTAAGTTTTCCGTTAAAATAATCCTGATACATATTGATTATTCCACCAGAAAAATAACTGATTCTTAGATTCACCATCTTTGTATCACTTAGATAATTTGGAATATCAGTATCCAGCCTCATGTAATTAGAAAAAATGTCACGCAATTTCTTTAAAAATATTTCAGTGTCATTTATCTTAAGAAGAATCCTATATTCTGCTTCATTAGACTCTAAAAATCTACTTATTTCAAGAAGAAGAGGTGTCGGATTATTAAAGAAATTCTTGAATTCAAATTTCTTTAATAATTCCATCATTTTATTTATTACCTCATTTTCTAATTCTTCTGTAATAGCTCTTATATCCACATAATGAGCATAAAAGGTACTACGATTTAAATCAGCTTTTTTAACAATATCAGTCACTGTGATTTTGTTATATTCTTTTTCTTCTAGTAATTCAAAAAAAGCTTTCCTAATCATATTTTTTGATCTGATTTTATTTCTATATTCAGCTTTCATAAACCTCCAATCTCCGACATATTATCTTGTCATGTCGGTTTTCATACAGAACAGTAGATATTAATGATTGTCTTGTTCTCCTATTGAAATTATATTATATGCGTATAAAAAAACAACACCTGTATGAATTTGTACATATGTGTAAAAGGAGGTTATTATATGAAATTATATGATTTTCTTTACCACCCTAAGAAAGTTTCAAATATTGAAAATAAAAAAGCTTATATTATTGGTGGCGGTATTGCCGGCATGGCTGCAGCGGCATTCTTGATTGATGATGCTGGTATGCCAGGAAGCAACATTACAATTTACGAGAAGCGAAAAGATGTCGGCGGATGTTGTGGTGTTATCTCGAATGAAGGCAAATATGTATGTCCAGGTGAAAGAGAACTTGAACCATATATGGAATGCCTCTGGTATTTATGCAGCAAAATTCCTTCATTAGATACTCCCGGAAGAACTGTGCTTGATGAAACAGTAGATACAAATAGAGAATCCGCCATTCATTCTGAATGTCGAGCTATTCAGGATAGAGGACATATTTGGGAAGGCATCCATGATTTTAAAATGGATAAAAAGACAACAATGCAGCTCCAAAAATACATTACTGAACAGGAGAGTGATCTAGAAAACATAACCATTGAAGATTACTTTGGCAAGGATAGTCCTTTCTTCGATTCGGCAATGTGGTGGTGTTTTCATCCGATGCTTGCTTTCAAGCAATATCATAGTGCACTGGAAGCGAAAAGATATTTGTCAAGATTCGGTTTAGGATATCGCATCGATTATTTAGAAGGCATCCTTCATACAAAACGAAATGAATATGATTCAATCATCAAGCCGCTATTAAAGTGGTTACTCGATAAGGGTGTAAAAATTGAATATGATTCAGCCGTCTATGATATTGAAATGGACGATGATTGCAATATTGCTAGGGAAATATTGATGAGAAGAAATGGACACGAAGAATCAGTCAGTGTTAACGAAACCGATTTCGTATTCGTGACGAACGGCTCATTGATGACAAATTCAACATTTGGTGATAACACTCATGTCGCCCATATCAATAAAGACATGAATAACTTAGGACTATTTACCATTTGGAATAATTTAGCTAAGAAAAATGAAAAGTTTGGTCATCCGGAAAAATTCTTAGGTCAGATCGATAAGACAAAATGGATGAGTTATTTTATCACTGTAAAGGATTATCCGGAGTTCTTTGAAAGATTAGAGAAAAACACAGGAAGCAGATCTGGAACTGGCGGTTGCATCACTGTAAAAGATTCAGGTTGGGAAATCAGCTTAATCTTATATGACAGAGATTATTTCCCAAATCAAAGACAAAATAATGAAGATGTTTTATGGGGAGATGGTCTGTTTGGTGAAAGACTCGGAAACTATATCAAGAAACCAATGGGTGATTGTACAGGAAATGAGATTCTTCTGGAAATTCTTTATCACCTTGACATGCTAGATATTAAGGATGAAGTATTGTCACACGCCCATATTTCGACATGCATGATGCCTTATATTACAAGCCAGTTCATGCCTAGGACATGCAAAGATAGACCGGAAGTTGTTCCGGAAGGATGCAAGAATATCGCATTTATAGGACAATTCGTTGAAGTTCCTGGAGATGTCGTATTTACCATTGAAACATCCGTCAGAACACCACTTGAAGCGGTTTATAAATTGACTGGGCTTGAAAAAGAAATCATCGAAGTATATCCGTCTCAATACGACCTCCGTTATTTCAAACAACGAATCATGAAATTCAATGGTATAACCAGTGATCTCACTTCGAATGATTTACCAAAATTGAATCCGCTTAAAATGAGAAAACTTAAAAAGGAATTATTATACAAGATTAATAAGATTCCACCTTATTACGTAATGTATCAAGGGAAAGACAAATCAGTTGCGACGAAAAAAAGTGTGTTGAATCCAGACTTCCCAAAAACAAAAAAATGAAAAAAGAAGATAATTGAAAAACTCCCTAGTGTTAATAGTTTACAGCTTGAAAGCAATAAATTGGTATCCAGGATCTAATGCCAAACAATTGCTAGAATTATTAACAAAACAGTACTCAAATATAACTATAGATATCATTCGAAATTCTTTAAAAAGAAAATTAAGTGATTATGTTGAATTTAACGGTTCACGTAAAATTGGTGGATATTACATTATTTCCAAAAATAGAATAGATTAGCGTAATTAAGTTCGTCTCCTCTTTATTTAGGCCCACCAAATTGAACAAAAATAAGTGGCAGTCACATAATTGGAATATATTATGTACTTGGTCACTT
>CAVIPP010000149.1:0-3182 GCA_963644615.1 Oscillospiraceae bacterium | reverse complement strand
GTGTATCCTTATATGGAATGAATTCTTTTTTACTATATAATTCAGAAAATGAACTTTTGAAATTTGATGGATTTAATTCTATTTTTTACACTAGATATGTTGTTTCAAAATATTTAGATCAAGCTAGAGAATATTCTGATACAACAAAGAGAATGTTAAAGGCCACTGGATTATTTAGATTTGACAAAGCATTACCTATACTTTCTTATAAAGAAATACTTTTGCAAATATTTGATATTGATTGTTTAAAGAAATCTATCTTTGGTACTATTTCTAATGAAGAATATATGAAATACGAAGGAAATGATTTATTGAATTGCTATTACTATTCCAATCATTCTACTACAGAAATACTAGGCTTTGATTCAAAGAAAATAGGTGATGTAATAAATGATATTGAAAAAGAATATGGCGTTGAAAGAGAAAAACTTATTGGAACTGTTAAAGACAAGACAAACAATGATTTCTTAGAACATATAAATAAAAAATATACTAAGGAACAAGTCCTAAAAATATTGAAATTATTTGATGACCGTTCAAATGATAAAATTATAAAAAAACTAGTAAATCCGGAAGCTTCCGTACCTACAATTTATGAATATATAATAGCAATCGCTTGGTACTATATAAGTGACAAGCAAATGGATTTGTTTGATAGTTTAAATTTAACGCTAAACTCAGAATACGAGCCAATTTTGCATGCTGGGGGAGGTATGGGGGATATTGTTGTAAAGTATAATGATTTAGTTGTAATGCTAGAAGTTACATTGATGGATAAAAATTCTCAAAAACGTGGAGAGCAAGAACCTGTACTAAGACATTCTATCGATTTAAAATCTAATTTCATGAATATTGATACAATTACCTTCTTTATAGCAAATCAACTTGATTTTAATACTTTAAGCGTGTGGAAATCTGCAGCTAATAGCTATTATGAATCGAAAAACAAAACATATATAAACGGGGTTAAGATTATGGCATTTACTAATTTAGAATTATGTGAGTTTATTGATAAAGGAATTACTCGAAAGAAAATAATTCAAGAAACTGAGAAAATGTTTTCAAACGATTGTCAAAATTTTGATTGGCGTGAACGTACCGTTGCTAATATTTTAGCTTAATTGAGGTCTATATGGAAAAATTTAAAATAGAAAATAGAAGATACTTAGGTAGTAAAGCTAAATTGCTCGATTTCATACACAAAGTTGTTGATGAACACTGTGGAAATGTAAAAATATTTGCTGATATTTTTGGAGGAACAGGCAATGTTGCATGGTCCTTCAATAACAAAAAAACTAAGATAATTATAAATGACTTGTTACAATCAAATTATTATCCATATCTGGCTTTTTTTGGCAATTCGACTATAGATGAGGATAAATTGAAGAAATTGATTGATTTCTACAACACTATAGAAATCTATGAAGAAAATTATTTTTCTATCAACTTTGATGATACATATTTTAGTAAAAGCAATTGCAGAAAAATTGGCTATATTAGAGAAAATATAGAAAATCGCTTTTCGATGTCAGAAATTAACGAAAGAGAAAAAGCTTATTTAATTACTTCCTTGATTTATGCGATGGACCATATAGCTAATACTGTTGGTCATTATGACGCGTATAGATTAAATGGTGACTTAAATAAACAATTGGAATTAAAACCTTTAGAGGTTGGAACTGTTAATATTAATAAACAAAATGAGATTTATTCTTTAGACGCCAATGTATTGGTTAAGAAGATAAGTGCTGATGTTGTGTATATTGATCCTCCTTATAATTCACGACAATATTGTGATGCCTATCATTTACTCGAAAATGTTGCTAAATGGGAAAAACCTGAGGTTTTTGGCGTTGCCAAAAAAATGAAGCGTGACAAAGAAATTAAAAGTGACTATTGCACACAAAAAGCGCCTCAAGCCTTTGAAGAGTTAATATCCAACATTGATTCGAAATATATTATAGTTTCCTTTAATAATATGGGAGAAAAAGGTGCTGGACGTTCACAATCTAAAATTAGTGATGAGGAAATTATTAGTTCTTTATCGAAAAAAGGTGAAGTAACTATTTTTTCAACAGCGTTCAGCCAATTTACAACAGGTAAAACAAAGATTGAAAATCATCAAGAAAGATTGTTTTTGTGTGAATGCTACAAATATAAAAGCTTTATAAAATCTCCTTTAAATTATACTGGAGGAAAATATAAACTATTACCTCAAATGTTCGAACTTTTTGACAATACAAAAAAGATGTTTATTGATGTTTTTGGTGGCGGATTTAATGTTGGCGTCAACTCAAAAGCTCAAAAAATTATTTATAATGATAAATGTATTCAAGTTTCTAGATTAATAAAAATGCTAGCAGGTGTTGAATATGAAACATTAGAGAAAAAAATCTTAAAAATTATTGATAAATATAATCTTTCGAAATCATATGAAAACGGATATGAAATATATGATTGTAAATCGAGTGATGGGCTTGGAAAGTTTAATAAAAATCAATTTGAATGTCTGAAAAATGATTATAATACATTAACTGAATCCGATGAAAAAGATTTGCTTTTATTAGTTTTAATTTTTTATTCTTTCAATAATCAAATAAGATTTAATTCTGAAGAAAAATTTAATCTCCCAGTAGGGAAAAGAGATTTTAATAGCAGTATCCAAAATAATTTAAAGGAATTTTGCGATACATTAAAGAAAAAGGATATCTCATTTTATTCAAATGATTTTGAGAATTTACTACCATTAATTAATAATGAATCATTTGTTTATTGTGACCCTCCTTATTATTTAGGTACAGCCGCATATAATGAAAATAACGGTTGGAATAAAATTGATGAAGAACGATTATTGAACTTTTTAAATGAAGTTAACAATAGAAATGTTAAATTTGCACTTTCGAATTTATTAATACATCATGGAGTTAAGCATGAATTGTTAGAACAATGGGCATTAGAAAATAATTACAATGTTCATTATATTAAGTCTAGTTATTCAAATTCTAATTACCATATTAAGGATAAAAAATCAGAAAGTATTGAAGTTTTAATAACAAATTATTAATTATAAAATTTATCGCAATCCTAGCTAACTACTAAGTCTGGCGGTACAACTTTAAAGACCTGTAAGTTGTAAAAGAAGGTCGCAATTGGGGCAAAGCCGTCTACACGTTCTAGCGCGT
>CAVIPP010000148.1:1360-3201 GCA_963644615.1 Oscillospiraceae bacterium | reverse complement strand
AGAACAGTTTAAGATATGAATGTCTGAATTAATAATTATTGATAAATCAATAAAGTGCTTTAGATATTCAGTTTAGCAATGATAAAACATAGTGTTCTGAAGGTTGAAAATACTTACACAAAAATAAGTGTTCTCAAGGCTACAAATAATCAAATCGAGCATGCTTCATTATTTAGGTCTTCTTAGTTTCTTCTTTTAGGTAGCAACATGATTGATATTAATCAGAATATTCATTGAAAAGATTAATTAAATTTTTAAATAAATCTTAGATTTATGTTAAAATAAGAAAAGTAAGATTATAAAGGAGTTTTTAATGAATAAAATATCCATAAAGTTTTATAACAACAAACCAGTAAGGGCGATTTGGAATAATGATAAAAATAGTTGGTACTTTAGCGTTTTAGATGTCATTGGTGCTATAAGGAATGAGAGTGATTATCAGAAAAACCGCAATTACTGGAAATACCTAAAGGCGAAACTTAAAAAACAAAATAGTGAAGTGGTTAGTGTCACTACCCAGTTGAAGATTGAGGCTCCGGATGGCAAGAAAAGAATGTCTGATGTGCTTGATTGTAATGGAATTGTTATTCTTGCCAAAGAATTTCCAACGAATCTTGGTTCCAAGTTTTTAGAGTGGTTCACAAACTCTGATAATACAATAGATGGCAAGAGTAAACAAAAAGCATATTCTCTATTTGAAAGTAATTTGTTGGATGAATTTGAAATCGGAACAACAAAAGGTTTGCAACAAATTCATGCCTATATTTTCGGAGGACTATTTGATTTCGCAGGTAAGATAAGGTCTAAGACAATATCTAAAGGTGGTTTTATATTTGCTAATGGTGATTATCTTCCTCAGATTCTAGAAAAAATTGAGAAACTGAGTGAATCTAACTTCGATAAGATTATCGACAAGTATGTGGAAATGAACATTGCCCACCCATTTATGGAAGGGAACGGCAGATCAACACGCATTTGGCTAGATTTAATACTCAAAAAGAACTTAAAGAAATGTGTTGATTGGTCAAGAGTCGATAAGAAAGAATATTTGGACGCTATGAAAGAAAGCGTGAATGATCCCAGCCATCTTAAAAAGATATTATCTGCTGCCTTGACGGGCAAAATAAACAACAGGGAAATATTTTTGAAAGGCATTGATTATTCGTATTACTATGAGGAGGAATAAGTAATGAAAGATATAAAAGAAGATAGATTTATAGTAAGCGTCAAAGTTGGTCCCAAGGGGCAAATTACCGTTCCTATCGAGGCCAGGAAGATGTTTGACATCAAAGAGGGTGATACACTCATGGTAATGGGTGAAATAAGCAAAGGACTTGCCCTTATAAAAGATGATGTTTTCTATTCACTTATTGGAAATTTTAATAATGGCGGTAAAAAAGATGCATAACTGATTATTTGTAGCCTTGAGAACACCTATTTTGAATAAGTATTTTCAACATTCATAGCGCCATGTTTTACCATTACTAAACTGAATATCAAAAACGATATATTGAAACGTCAATATTTATTAATTCAGATATTTATATCTAACACTGTTCTCAAGGCTACAAATAATCAATATGGATTTATCCGATACTTTTCAGCAACTTTGGAAATCGTTAAAACATGTCTATAGATTTCTCTTCCGATGAGTATTCTTTCTGATTTAGTGCACTTCATTCATATTTCTCCCTGTCTAATAAATCATAACACGGTGTGTAAAAATACCCCTTTAAGTGTGCATTTTATTAATAGCACTTCAAAAGAAACAAACGAATATACTTTAAAAATTGTGGAAACTGACGAAGTACAAAATGCTTGCAAAAAAGCGGGGGGGGGGG
>CAVIPP010000148.1:0-1245 GCA_963644615.1 Oscillospiraceae bacterium | reverse complement strand
AAAGAAGAGAGGAACTTAAGGCTGAAAAAAGCCGAAAGAAAAAAGGCGACCTCAAAATCAAAGCGATTAGATACGCCTTTGGCTGCCAAATTATTAAATTTGAAAAAAGATGTTTTGGTTGGCACTATGTTGGTCACACTGTAGATGATGATGTGTCTTATCAAGTAACTGACGATGGAAAGGTTAAAAAGAACCACAAAATTATTAAATACGCTTATTTTGCTAGACCAAAAGTTTGGAAAACTAATTTTTTATTTGGTTTAACAGAAACTATATCAAAGATCTTAAGTTTTATAAGAAGAATAATTATTAACGCTATTATTATTGGTTTAGCTCTATTTATTATTGGTTTATGTATAGGTAATACTGGATTAGCTCTCGGTGTTGGCTTAGCTTATGGCATTTCAATTTTTGGCTCATTAGGTTTCGCGGGTTTAGGTGCACTTTGGAAAAAGGTCTTTAAGCTCGAAGAAAAAACTGATGAGATTCTTGACGCTAACGGATTCGATGTTTGGGCAGCCAACGAAGACGGCGAAACTATCTAATCTACATTCGATATTTTAAAAAGGTCTCGTTTTTGCCGAGATCTTTTTTGATTTAAGAAAATTAATATTTATTTTTAAGACCTGGTGTTCTTAAGCTTATAAATATTTCAGTTGTTACAACAAATTGGAATTTTGGAGAATGGGCCATTTTAAGGCAATACTATCAGGACCGCATTTTGGATAGACTACTACATCATGTAAATGAGGTGAAAATTGTTGTTGATAGTTATAGATTGTAAAAAAGGAATGAATTATTAATCAAAAAATAATTAACAAAAAATATAATATTTTCTGCTGTCTCTTTTAATGTCTTGTGTTGACTAATCGTTTCTTCCGCTATGGCTAGTCTTTCTTCTTTTGTGTATTATATAAACGCCACCTTGAATAATTCTAAACAAATTACTGATTGTTTTTAGATTTAAAGTGTCTACTTTTCGTTTATCAATATATACAAATAATAACACATACTTTTTACTTTGCGTATTTTCCTATATTTTCAATAAAATTACTTTGCGTATTTTGTACTTGCGTATTAAAATTTAACCTGAGGATAGTTAATATGATATTAAAACGCAAAATATATGATAAATTGATTGAATGGAAAAATAACAAAACAAAGTCCGCATTACTTATTGAAGGAGCTAGGCGTATTGGCAAGTCTACTATCGCAAAAAAATTCGGTGAAGAAAATTATAAATCA
>CAVIPP010000147.1:0-3211 GCA_963644615.1 Oscillospiraceae bacterium | reverse complement strand
TGGCCAGATAAAAAGTGGCATATTTCTAAGCCACGAATAACAAGAAGAAAAGGGGCAAAATTTAATATGAAAAATATTGCGAAAAGATTAGCAAGTTTAGCTTTAGGATTTGCATTAGTTTTAGGCGTTGGTGTTAGCCTAGGTGGAACTCGTGGAGAGAATACTCAGGTGAAGGCTGCTGATACTTTGCTTTATAATTCAGGAACTCCATCTTGGGGAAGCGATTATAGTTATGGAAAAATAACACTCAATGAAGTGAGCTGGTATTTTACGACCTATGGAAATAATTCGACTATAGGGTGGAATAAAACTGGCCAAAATAAAACAAGTTCAGCAACTCTAGGGCCGATTGCGAATATAACCGAAACAACAAAAATTGGTGGTTATCAGACAAGTAAAGATTTTTCAAATGCTTCAAAAATAGTAATATCTATTTCTAATTCTGATAAATTAACTGGTAACTACTATATTTGGACTTCTATAGATAGTGGATCGACTTGGGTAAATGTTAAAACTGCGAGCCTCACAGCTTCAACCAATGAATTTGCATATGATGCTAGTGTTTCTATTGGAACGTCTGTTCGCTTCGCTTTTGGATACGGGATATCAACCACCACAAAAACAAGGATTGCACTAAGCAGCATAAAAGTTTACGAAGCATCCAATCCAGACGCTCATGTTGTAACCATTGCATCAACAGATGACAATATTGAACTTAAAGATGGCAATACATTAAATATGACCGCGACATGTACTCAAGGAAATAGTGTTAAATGGTCATCTGGAGATACAAGCGTTGCCACAATTGATGAATCCACCGGTGTGCTTACTCCCGTTGGCGTGGGTTCAGTTGTTATAACAGCCACATGTTCAACGGATAGCACCGCAACCGCGACAAAAACAATCACAGTTTGGAAAGAACCAGATGTTGTAACTGGGAAAACTGTTGCAGAAGTTGCTGCCTTAGCGACAGCAGAAGATACAAAAACGCTATATCAAGTAACTGGTTTTATTTCATCTTGGGACGGAACATATTCAAACGGAACAGCATACGGCAAATACTATCTTAAAGATTTAGATACCACCGCTAATGCGTCATTATATGTCAATGGAACTACCGCCGACTCGACGGCATTAACCTATGATCATTTAACACAATCATATAGTTTTGATAACCCTAATGATTTCCTTAAAAATGAAACAACTAGTGCAATCGGAACAACTCTTGGATATCGTGTAACCATTAAAGGGTTTATATATAAAGTTGACACCGGCGTATTCGCTTTAAGAGGAATCGTAACTGATGTTCAAAACCCAGTTAAGTTCTCATCAATGAATGTTGAATCATCTAGTTCAGCTAAAACCGTTTATAACCTTCAAGATGATTTTGATATAACCGGATTCACGGTTAAAGTTAGTGATGCCGATGGAACAAATGTAAGAACATTAACTACTGATGATTTCACATGGAATCCATCAAAATTCACCGAGATTGTTGATAAAGTCACAATCACTGGAAAAGGTATCTATGAAGGCTTAAGCACCACTATTGACGTGACAGTAAAAGATATTGGTTTTGATATTCTTCCATCAGGTGATGATATCGAAGTTGAATTAGATCACGAAGCCATCACTTATAGCGTTGGCAATATAAAAGGTTTTGTCGAAGATGAATTAATGTATGAATGGGAATCATCAACTGATGGAATCGTTTCTCTATCTAGCACCGATGCAGCATCAACAACAATTAGCTTCACAGCGGTTGGTTCCACAACCATTTCTGTTTACGTAACGGATTTAAGTGGCAATGAATTAACAAAATCATTCAAAGTGACTGTAGGTGCGGTTACATCGAAATTTGAATTGGTTAAAAATAATTTAACTGATTTCACAGGCGAATACATTATTGCATATACCTTCAGCAAAACAGGTAAATCATATGCGTTTAATGGAACAACATCATCCACAAATAATTATTTTGCAATTGATATAAACGATAATGTCGCAACTGCTCAAGATGAAGCAAAATTAGTAACGGTTTCTTTAGAAAAAAGCGGCACAGGATATTTGATCAAAATCAATGGTAGTTCGAATAAAGGACTATATTTCAATTATTCGGGTTCAAGCAATGGATTAAGTGTTGACTCGACGGGCACGGTCAATTCAATTTCAGTTGCAGATTCAAAGGCTACTATTTCGAATGGTTCCATAAATTTTCAAGGTTTAAATAATTCTGGACAGCCAACGCTTAGATATTATGTGAATTCGAATATTTTACCATCTCTATACAAGAAAATAGACAAGACTGCTAATGCTGATGCCTTAGCGTATGCTGAATCATTCAACGCAACAATTGATTGCGATGAAAATGGTACAAGACAACCAACCGGTTGGAACAGCCTTAAATCCTCATGGAGTAACTTAAGTGAAAATGCCCAAGTCATAATCCGTAATAGCGCCGCTGACGCGAGCGGTTCCACCATTGAGATATGTGTTTCTACATATGATTATATCGTTGCTAAATACAATAGCGTGGACTCTGAAACATATAATGACTTTATGGCTCGAAACGTTTCGACATCAAGCGCATCAAAAACCATTTACAAATCAAGTGATAACAACACCGCTATATCGATAATTGTTATTGTTTCGATTATAAGTGTGACCACCATCGGAGCATATCTATTTATAAGAAAACGTAAACAAGCTTAAGTTATCTTATCTATTTATATCTATACGCGCATGCACCTGTATGCGCGTTTGCAAAACAGCTTGCTTCTTTGATTTACTGCTGATAAAAGTTGTTCACGATTGCCCTTTTCTACCCTAGGAATAGGCATAGTCTCAATGCTTATATCATTGAATAATCTTTAAAAATTATGATATCGACAATTTATCCTTAAGAAATTTCGCTATAAACGAGGATATAACAATATTCGAAAAAGTTTTTACCAAATGTAAATAGTCCAAAAGAGGCAATAACAAAGACCAACATTTTTGGCGAAAATGTAATTTTTTGAGCGCTTTCGCCAATAATTTAATTAAATAAATCATCAATATCTACGATTGATTGTATTTCCTTAGAATAGGCGTTTTCTTCTACCCCATTCAATGCAATTAAAGATAAATGAATCGCTGATTTAGTTTTAGTAACTTCTATAAAATCATGCTTCTTTTTATTCAATGATTCAATTTGCTTTGATGTTAATGT
>CAVIPP010000146.1:0-3253 GCA_963644615.1 Oscillospiraceae bacterium | reverse complement strand
TCATAATTCAATTCATAAATTTGCCTATTGTTATTTTTATATTCATTGATAATTTTATCAATATCTAAATTTTTTCTATAAGGTGACAATGATTGAACAATAATAGAAAACATCTCATTATCAATTTGATATTTATTTTGTAACAAAAGATATAACGCCATCTTAAACGGAGAATAGTATTTCCTATAGCCTTCAATATCATCGGAGAAAATTTTTAATTTTAAAAGTTGTCTGAGAATTGAAATATTTGCATTATTTAAAGGAAGTAATTCTTCTATTTCATCTTTTTTGAATTTATTACCGAGAAAAGAGTAGCCAGCTTCAGTAATAATTCTATCAGTTGTACAAAAACCTAGTTTACATAAATTGCTAGAATAATGTCTTGCTCTTGCTTCAACATCTTTATCGAATGATTTACGTAACTCTTCATTAGATAAAGCTTTTTCCAGAGGTTCCTTGTTTCCCTTTACATATAACTCGATTTCTTTTTTTAATTTTAAATAGATGCTATCAAATTTAGGGTGCTTTTCAAATCTTTCCGGTGATTGTTTAATTGCTTCATGATAGAAATTAAATTGACTTAAACTATTAGGGAAAGCTGCCCAATTATATCCATCTTTAGAGGATTCTTCCTTTATAATATTAAGATAAATATCTAATGCGTTTAATACATCTTTTCTCCTGCCATTGGTATTCATGAGATTAAATACTTGATTGTTTTTTATTTTCATTTACTTCAGCCTCCATTGTAATATGCTTTTTCTTACATAGTTCTTTTATCGCTCTTTTAGCACTTAGTGTTGGTTCAGTCTTATGATTTTCCCATCTATTAACAGAGGCAAAAGATACACTTAACATGTTTGCTAAATCTGTTTGAGATATAAGTAGTTCTTCTCTTATTTTCTTTACCAATTTTGAGTAATCCATACTATCAATCCCTCCTTTAATGTTTATACTTTATTATATCATAGATATAGCATGTTTGTTACTTCTATTTGCTTAATTATTATTAATTTTTATACACAATAACGTCACCTAGGTATCCTAGTGTTGAGCCTCGCTCAAAGTCGATTGGAGCAAATTGCTCCACATCTCTTATCCTGTTTCGGTTTTAGAGGACTTTTAAGAGTATTTTTTAGATTTTTAAACATCTTCAAATATATGAATTCTCTTAGTCGAAGTTCTTTTAAATGTATGCTTAATGCCATATTCAACAAGTAATAGTTCTTTAAACTTATTTATCTCAGATCCTACTGCATAAGGATCAATATCAATTCCATTATCTTTCTTTAACATTTCAGCAAGTTCAGTCGCTGTAACACAAAATGGTCTTGGTGTAGACATTATCCTAAACATAACAAAGCTATTAAGGAATTGTTCTTTAAGTTTAGAATTTTGTTCTTCTCTTATTGTTGATTTCATCTTCCACATACAACTATTAGAATCAAAATCAATAACATATTCCTCGTCTTCTACATCTCTTCCTGTAATTGATAAAGTTGCTTTTGAATCCATTCTATTATCTTTAGATAGAATCATTGTAGTATCCGCAACACCCATGATTCCATTCGTGCCGTTTATCATGTTGTATTTATCGCTATCTACTTCTTTTCTTGTATGATGAAGAACTAATAAGCAAATACCTTTTAAATCCGCAAAAGTTTTAAGCATAGACATTTCTCTATAGTCATATGCATAAGCTTGCTCACCGTTAAATGCTTTACCTCTTATCTTTTGAAGCGTATCAACAATAACAAGTTTAATATTTGGATCATTCTCTAATTCTTTATCTAACTCACAAATGAATGAGGATGATAAAGTACCTGAAGTTATTCTTCCTTTGAGATTATCTGGAATCTCTTTACCATCTAATAACTTAATCGTTCTTTCATATAGCCTTCTCTTTGTATCTTCTAAAGCAAAATAGAACACAGAGGACTTATTTGTCTTAAAGCCTAAGAAGTTATCACCTCTAGCTACTGCAAGAGCTAATTCTAATGCAAACCACGATTTACCAATCTTAGATGGTCCACATAGAAGATTAAGACCTATAGGCAGTATTCTATCAACAACAAACTCTGTAGGCTTTATCCCTTCTTCTTCTTTTAATTCACAGAAAAAGAAAGAATTGTCATCATTTATATTTTTATTTTCTAATTGAATAATCATTACCTCCTTAAATATCGGAGATAATCCTAAGTGTGATTAAATAGCCGTCATTCAAAGAGTGACGTCACCATCATTTGTTCACGTGAGTTAAATATATTTATAAATAAATATAAAGATAAAACTTAATAGTGATAATGACGATGGTGACATCTATGACGGCTAATTGGAGTATATAGAACTATCTCCTTTTAGTCGTCACATTGCTTGAATGTTTGCTTGATCTCTTATCTTGTTTAAAGCATTAGCGTTAATCTTAAGAACATTATTCTCATCAGGTTCAACATTCTTCTTTTGAGTTTGAATGAACCTAAGAAAATCATTAACTTCATAATTGGATAATCTTATTGTGTGACCATCTTCAAATAAGACTTTATATTCTTCATATGATCTTGCTAAATCATGTTCAGTCCTAATATTCTCTTCAAACAAGAGTTTTCTAAATTTCTCGAGAGTTATGGAATAATATTCATCCATAACTCTTTTTGATATCTTTTCTTTACCATAGGTGACATCACCTAAATATAATTTTCTTCCTATAATCAGCACCTCAACTATAGATATTGGTTCTTTACCTTGAATAACTGGCATAGTGCAGAATATGCAGCGTATTTCTTGGCAATCTTCTTATTTGGTGCATAAGCACTGACTAGGATATGATGGCTTCTTACAAAGCAGGCACAATACCAAACCATAGTGCCATCATCGCCTACTACAGCATTCTCCCCGAAGACATAGAGTGGAGTTGAGCATCTACCATGTTCTGAGAGTTCTTTTAATACATTAATTGCATTCTCTAAATCAAAAGATATTTCACATTCATCTTTTAATAGGTATTGATCAAGAAATGGATTAATTGAAAGCATTCTATTGCATACATTCTCAAGTACAGGCATATCCCATTTAGAATCAATCGCAATAGCCCCTATAATAGCCTCTAGAAGGTCGGCTTTGACCTTAGTCTCATCGTTTACCTTATTATCAATATCAGAGCGTCCTAGAAGCAAATAATCGCTAAAACTGACCATATCAATAAGGCTTGCTAGATACTCGTTACAAACGAGTTTCTTCTTGATTTCAGTGAAAT
>CAVIPP010000145.1:505-3287 GCA_963644615.1 Oscillospiraceae bacterium | reverse complement strand
CGTTAGTTTCAAACGATGGAACTCAAGATAGATACCTTTGTAATTATGATCCAACTAGCACAAATGACTGGAGAACTTACAAAGAAGGTAGTCAAGGCGCGATGTACAAATTATCGATTACCGAAGAAAAAGAGGTTTTTGCCACTAATTTCTTAAATACATTTACTGCCGGATGCAACCCTAATGGTGGATATGACGCTGATAAGATGGATTGGGCAAGCGCAAAAACTCAATTTAACACATTATCTAGCGACAACAAAAACGTATTTGTTAATACAACAGTTGATGAAAGTAGCACCGATAATGTCGTTAAATGCGTTAATAGATACGATTATATCGTCAATAAATATGGAACAAGTGTGTTTGAAGACTTTATGAATAGAGGCAATTTCCCAACTAGTTCATCCAACGCTATCTATCGCTCAACCGACTCCAACACCGCTATTCTCATCGTAGTCCTTGTTTCATTTACAAGCATCACTGCAATCGGCGGATACTTCTTCATTCGTAGAAGGAGATATAACTAAAGGTACTTATCGACTTTAATTAGTCATTAGGTATAAAGCGCGGAGTGCTGTCCCCCAGACTTCGTGCTTTTCTTTTTGTGCTTGGTGAAAAATGGCAAAATAAAAATCCCCACTACCGAGCTCGTCAATAAGCCTTTCATGGGGATTTTAATCTAATTCTTAAGTTGATTGATTGCTGATTCAATCTGAGTGGTTAGCCAATTGTCAATATCACCATAGTTACTCGATATGAACTTAACCGACTCATCACTAAGTTGCTTAAGTGCCGTATCTTTTGCTAAGGTGAATGCCTTAATTTGAGCATCTTTATCAAATGTGCCTGACTTCTTAAGTGCTTCAACATATGTTTGAAACGTCGCTCTTACGGCATCAGTTACTACATTTATTGCATTAGTTAGTAAAACTCTAGCCTTTTCGTCCTTAATTTTGGTACTGAGCCATTGTGATAGCTTAACACCTAGATAAGAAATAAGTGGCACCACAACCGCAGTAACCACTACCGATAATATGTTTAGTAAAATGTCATTCATAGCTTTACTTGCCTCCTTTCATTTGATGGATTTGTTTATTACTAATGTGGTCTTTAACTTCCACTTCCAGCTTAGCTAGTCTTTCCTTTGTGGCATTCGCCCCCTCCTCCAGCTTATCAATAGACTTCTCGATGCGATCAATGCTGGACTTAATGTAGCCAACATCACTTATTAGGACGCCCTCATTTTTGCCTTCCTGCTTATGGTCACCTCGGTCATTACGCCTGAATGCAAGATAAGCAAATAGAATTGATGAAATAGTGCCTAAAACACTGATGATGCTTAGGATTATTGTTGATAGTTCCATTTGTTCCTAATCTCCTTATTCGACATAGTAGCAAGTCGCTTGAACTCGACCTGGCCCTCCACTGAGTGGAAAAGTAATCGGAAGTTTTTTACCACTAAGAGGGCCGATAGAACCTACCACCGTTCCGCCACTTGAAGAGCTACTAACTAGAATTGGTCTCATATAGCTCATGATTAAATCGCGGCTATAGGTAAAAACTGCTGTTCCATAGATTATCCCTTCAGCTGAATAGCCGTATGGGTCATATGATTCAAATGTTAGTACGACTAGAGAATTCTCACGAAAATTAGTAAGGTCAAGCGTGGCATAAAGAGTTGTTGTTGAGGAACCATTGGAAAATATGGCACTTGCTGTAATTGACTTAAGACTGATACCATTTGCTTTCGTAAGTGCCTCATTGCCTAACTTTGCACCAGATTTAATGATGGAACGCTCGAAGTCAACAAGAGTAATTGAAGACGTGGTCTTATGGTACTTAGCTAATGGGAATTGATAGATACCACTAGTCTCGAGCAAGTTATTTTGCTTAAGTGTTGGATAAGTATCACCTTCCACCTTGGTGAGATTGACGGTATTCGCAGCAAGATTAACTTCGATTATTACGTAGCCATATTTATCAGCATCGAGCGATATATAGACACTGGAGCCATCTTCAACATAGATCCTACGGCCATATATTTGAACGTATCCTGATTTGAAATTGATGTAATTATTGCTGACTGAATAAGCAACTTCTCCACCTAGTCCTTCAATAATGCCAGCTGGAACGAGTCCGCCGAGGTGATGATTTACTTCTGCATCTTGTCTAGATGAAACGCTAGAACCATCAAATGTAATTTTTATAAGTGCCATAATTTATGTTCTCCTTTCGAGTAATTTCAGTTTCTCCGTTAGGCTAATTCGATACTCGCCTAAAGTGATATTTGCTAAATTAAGTGAATCCTTAAAAGTGATTTTTGTTATCATCGTGCTATATGTCTTACTTGGCGTAATAAAGTCGATGTAGTCGCCAACATGGAGCGTAGTAATCCTGTTATTTACTAAGTAATCAAATGTGATCGAGTGCTCTAGTGATGAGCTGAGCATTTCCTTTTGTGCTGTTGTGTAGAGTGAGGAATAATCATTATCGCTATAAGTTCTAGCAGTCTGGTTGATGCTCATTATTCTCTTACTGCTATTCGAGCTTGTGGTTAATGTTCCATCAGTTAGTAGGTAGTAAGTAACAATCGATGTATAAGTGCTATTTTCCTTTTTAGGATAGAATGTAATCTTGTTAATTGTTTGACTATCGTTGTGGCTAATTACTAAATTCGTGATGATGGATAAACTCGACTTAAGCTTCAAGCCACGAGTGCACTTACCTATTCTTAAATCGATGCCCTTAATGACACCAAACTCATAGACCAAACTATAAGAAA
>CAVIPP010000145.1:0-495 GCA_963644615.1 Oscillospiraceae bacterium | reverse complement strand
GTGTATAGTGAGGAATAATCATTATCGCTATAAGTCCTAGCTGTCTGATTGATACTCATTATCCTCTTACTGCTATTTGAGCTTGTGGTTAATGTTCCATCAGTTAGTAGATAGTAGGTAACAATTGATGTATACGTGCTATTTTCCTTTTTTGGATAAAACGTAATCTTATTAATTGTTTGACTATCATTGTGGCTGATAACCAGATTTGTGATGATGGATAAAGATGACTTAAGCTTTAATCCACGTGTACACTTACCAATTCTTAAGTCAATGCCCTTAATGACACCAAACTCATAGACCAAACTATAAGATAGACCAATGTAGTAAGCCTTATTAAGTGTTGTAACTACGCTAGATATAGAGTCGATTGTGTCATCTTCGAAGGTGAGTGAGCCATTAACCACATCAGCATCGCGACTTAGTGTCAAATATGGCAAGTTCTGCAAATTATCAACATTATTTATATATTGCGCGCGTATGAGGTTAGTTAGA
>CAVIPP010000144.1:0-3306 GCA_963644615.1 Oscillospiraceae bacterium | reverse complement strand
GCACTTATTTTCGGATCCCATTGCGATTCAGGAATATATGTAACATCGACTTGTATTCCATCAGTTAGGTCTGAATTAATTTGTTTGATACGACGATTGAAAGCTTGATTGACATATTCTTCAAAATTTCGCGTATAAATCATGACGTGAGCGGCACCTTCTTCAACCGGCATTGAATCTTCTGAATTCGTTGTGCCTCCGCAACTAATAAGCATGGAAGCGCTTCCGAGAAAGACAGATAATAAAATCGATGGTTTTTTCATAAATTGCTAAATCTCCTCGTCTACATTTTTCCAAAGGACTTAATGAGTGTAAAGAAAACAAGTAATATGATTTAACAAAAGTTATGCTAATTTTAAAAAGTAACAATACTATACAATAGTAGGTATTTGAAAGTTAACAAAAGTTATGTATAATTTTTATATGGCTATAAGCGATGTTAATCCATATGTGCGACACGCCCTTTATGATATCGTTAAGACCGATTTTCAAATAAATCGTTCTATTTGGGATTATGAACTTATCTTTATTGTCGAAGGGCAAATGCGAATTAATCTCAAGAATCATTCTTTTATCGCTAAGAAAAACGATATCGTGTTTATTCGGCCAGGAATTCAACACATTATATTAAAAGATTCGCCAACTTTGATTCAACCACACGTCCATTTCGACTTATTCAAAAAGAAAGATAGTGCAAAAATCTGGATTTCCTTTGTTGAAGAAAAAAATATGACCGATACGGAACGCAAATATTTTCGACATGATGATTTAGCTAAATATGGTTTAGATAAATGTCCTTTGATTGTTCATTCGACTGAGAATTCTAACTTTTTAAAAACATTGACGGAAATAACGACACAAATCCGTTATCATCAACAATATCAAGACGCTATCCTCTCAGGATTAATGAAAAAACTACTGGCGGAATATTTAATGGAATGCGATAGGTCGCACGAAGACCCTCGTTATAGAAAAAGCAAGATTTCTTACGACCTACAATCGTATATCATTGACAACTTTAAACGCAATCCTTCTATAGATGAATTAGCGGCATATTGTCATATGTCAAAACCATATTTCCTGGCAAAATTCAAAGATTTTTATGGAACATCACCACACAAATACATTGATAAGATGCGTTATAATTACGCGGCTGATTTGTTGGCTAATTTTAATCGAATGAGCATCGATGATATTATCGAAGAACTCAATTTCCATTCAAGGCAAGACTTCTCTAGATGGTTTTCTAATAAATCAGGTTCGATCTCGCCATCAAAATATCGAAAGATGAATAGGAATAAATGAAATGACTAATGGTTTTTAATGCATCAAGAAACCTTAGTTACTTCTAACGTTAGTCCTAATGGCTTCATGATTTGAAGCAAGGTTTCAATATTAGGCTTTACATTACACGATTCGATGCGCGCCAAGGTTGATTGAGGAAGAGAGGGAGGTTCGTCTAAAGGCGTTATGAATATCAAGGTTCATTTCTCTTTTCTATAATCGCATTGATAATATCGGCAAGTTTCTCCATTTCTTCGATATCTTCTTTAACAAGATTATCGATATTGCTTGCTTCCTTTTTAAAATTCTCCCATGTTCTCATAATTTTTTTCCTCACTTTATTTGCTTGTACGTCATCGATACAACGTCATTATATTAATAACGCTTTTAAGTAAAAGCCATTACTTTAATAATTTCACTGAATAAACATCATCTAATGAATAATGTTCATCATCCATATCAAGAGGATTCTTTGTAATAAACACTGTTTTGAAAAAACACTTATTGGCTTCTATTGCTTGCTCTTTTTCTTCTTCGATTTCATCAATAGATAAAGTCCCATCAATGAACTTACATTCGTAATTGATTAGTCCATCTACTGATTTACCTACGACATCAAATTGATAGCTTTTATGAGATGCTTTATCGTTAAGAATATAGCTAAATAAATCTACAAGTGTGTCTTTTAATAAATGATGCTTGCTCATCAAGATAATAAATTGATAAGCGACATCTTCAAATCCAATTGGGATAAAATATCTGTTCAATTTTTCTTTGATAAACAATTCATAATATTCTTTTGGGGAAAACAAAAGTCTATTCGCAAAAGGAGTGATTAAAAAAGTGTAATAAAACGACAATGAGTTATTGCTTATCTTGTAGTATTCCTTTTTCTTATTATTGCTATTTTCAACAATCACTTTCTTAACAATATTTAACCTCAATAGCATATTAAGAGAATAGTCTATTTGTTTATTTGGAAACATTGATTTAAACGTCGAATTAATATCGCTATAGGAGATGGTCTTATTCTTTATGATATTTAATAAATAAGAAGCTTTTTCTATTTTGTTAATAGCTCCATTAACTAAGCTTTCAAGTTCATTAGCTAATAAAGCGTTGTCATTAAAGAATAAATTGATCATATTCTCATCAAAGGATAAGCGAGGATTAATTTGTTTTAAATAATAAGGAACTCCTCCAAATACCGCATAATATTTCACCTTATCTTCGTTAGAGGCTTTCTCATAGAAGAGTGAGCTTTCTAAATAATTGAGTTCATCTAAACGTATAATTGATGTGAATCTGCCTCTTAAAGGCATATTTTCATCATCGAGGCAATTCATTATTTCAACCGCGGAGCCACATACAATGAATTTGAAAGGATTATTTGCATCCAATTTATTAATTTCATCAACTGCATTTTTAATTTCGGAATCAGTTTCTCTATCATTTCTCATACTCTATCATTTCTCATATAAGGATATTCGTCGAGAACAAATAATATCCTTTGTTGTTGAGCCTCCCCATATAAAAAGAGGATAATATCCGTTAACGAAGAAAAAGATAAATATTTTTGTTTAAAAGTTTCTTTAATCATCATTTTAAGATAATCAAGGTTAGCTTTATATCCAATATCTGAGCATTGAAAAGAAATTACTAACCCATCAAAATCTTTTTGACTTTCATGAATCAACATCGATTTGCCAATTCTTCTTCTTCCTAACAAAGCAATCATTTCAAAGTTAGATGAAGAATATTTATCTTTTAATAGCTCTAATTCATCTTTTCTACCAATAAACATAATTCTCTCCAATTTACTTAAATTAATTTTACTTAAATTTTTTTAGGTAATTTTATTTAAGCATTAATGCTTTAACATTTCAACATAAAAGGCATAAGATTTCTCCTATGCCAATATGAAACGAATAATGTTTATTATGATGCGCTTTTAGCGAAATCGGCTGGATCTAATTTAGTTCCACTATAATCGCCAATCGATGAATCGTATTCGTAGGTAGC
>CAVIPP010000143.1:0-3314 GCA_963644615.1 Oscillospiraceae bacterium | reverse complement strand
GACACTACACCAACAAAAATGGTGAAGATAGAGTAGTTAACGAAATCGACTACTTCTTAGATAAAGTTGATTTTAATGACGACGACGATTTCTTGTTTTAGGAGGTCACAGCCGTGGAACTAAGACCTTATCAAAATGAGGCAGTAGATTCCATTCTTAAGTCTTGGGAGGATGGCAAAGATAAAGTCATCCTCTCTTTGGCAACAGGACTAGGAAAAACTATTGTCTTTTCAAAAGTCGTTGAAAATAGAACCGCCAATGGTTCAAGAGCCTTGATACTAGCTCATAGAGAAGAACTTCTCACGCAAGCGCGCGATAAGATTAAACTTACTTCTAATCTCGACACTGTGTTAGAGAAAGCTGAATCTAAAGCGCTAGGAAGTAAAGAAAATATTGTCGTGGCTTCCGTTCAAACTCTCACCAATGAAGCAAGATTAAATAAATATCCAAAGGACTACTTTAGTACAATCGTTGTCGATGAAGCACACCACACATTAGCAGACTCCTACTTACGCATTTTGCACCACTTTGAAGGAGCAAAAGTGCTCGGAGTTACAGCTACTTGTGATCGTGGTGATAAGCGCAGTTTAGGGGAGTTTTACGAGGATATTGCATATCAATATGGTATGAGACAAGGTATTAAAGATGACTATCTTTCACCTATAAAATCCCTCATGATACCTCTTGAACTTAACTTAAACGAAGTGTCGATTTCTAATGGTGACTACGCCTTAAATGAAGTAGGGAACGCCATTAAACCTTACTTAAATCAAATCGCTTTAGAAATGGTGAAGTACTGTAAAAATCGTAAGACAGTTGTCTTCTTACCGCTCGTTAAATTATCACAAGAATTCTCTGAGCTTCTTAATCTACATGGACTAACTAGCGTTGAAATAAATGGCAATTCACAAAATCGAGAAAAGATTCTTGAAGACTTTCATAACGGCGAATACCAAGTTCTTTGTAATTCAATGCTTTTAACAGAGGGCTGGGACGAGCCAAGTGTTGATTGCATTGTCATTTTACGTCCAACAAAGATTAGATCGCTTTATGAACAAATGGTGGGAAGAGGCACAAGACTAAGCGAAGGTAAAAAAGATTTACTTCTTTTAGACTTCTTGTGGCTAAGCGAAAAACATAGCCTTTGCCACCCTGCAAATCTATTCTGCGAAAGCGAAGATGAAGCTAAACGCGTGACAGACAAGGTTGCTAACTTTGATGGTGCTCTCGATATTCTCGACGCTCAAGATGAAGTTGAACGCGACATCATTAAAGAAAGAGAAGATAGCCTAGCTAAAACGCTTGAAGAAAATCGCAGAAAGGGTAAAAGACTTATTGACCCAATTGAATATTTTCTTTCCATTGCGGATGCAAGCTTAGTGGAATATGAACCTACTATGCCTTGGGAAATGGGACCAGCTAGTCAAAAGCAAATCGATGCACTTACCAAGTGGGGCATTGATGTTAATAAAATCACCTCAGCTGGTCTAGCGAGCCGTCTTTTAAGTAAACTCATCGCACGTAGCGACTTTAATTTAGCTACGCCGAAGCAAATCCGAGCGCTTGAAAAATATGGCTTTTACCATGTCGGGACTTGGTCGTTTAGCGCGGCTAGTAAGATGATCTCTCTTATCGCTAGCAATTCTTGGATCGTCCCTTATTGGATTGATGCCAAAACGTATAAACCTCAGGAGGACTAAGTTATGGACTTAATTTTACATGCACTAAATTATCTTAACCCAGAAGATCTAAATTACTCTGAATGGGTAGAGGTCGGTATGGCGCTTAAAGAAGAGGGCTATCCAGCAAGTCTATTCGATGAATGGTCAAGAAACGATTCTCGATACAAAGAAGGCGAATGCTTTGCTAAGTGGGAAAGCTTTAATAACCACGAAATAAAAGGTGGGACTATTGTTAAATTTGCTCGTGATAGAGGTATGAGTGAGCCAGTTGATGATAGAGTGTTTGACTTCGATTATGAAATAAATGAAGAAGATAAAGCCATTTTAGAAATCAAAACTAGACTCTCACCAACAGAGCAACTTGTACGATACCTGGAAGTTTTATTTACTAGCGATGAATACGTTGGCTTTGTAAGTGATGACGTCTACCTCGATAAAAAAGGCGAATATAAGCCTCTCACCGGAATGTACAAATTTAAGCAAAAAGACTTAATCAAAATGCTTAAAAGTAATCCAACAGACTTAGGAGCATCAATTGGCGACTATAAAAAAGATGCTGGTGCCTGGATTCACTTTAACCCGCTTGATGGCGAGGGAGTATCAAACAGTAACGTTACGCGCTTTGACTATGCACTTGTTGAGTGCGATAAGATTTCTATCGAAGAACAATATAAGGCTTATCGAAAGTTCAATCTTCCTATCGCCGCACTTGTCTATAGCGGTGATAAATCGCTCCACGCAATAGTTAAAGTTAACGCTAAAAATGCTGATGAATATAAAAAGCGCGTTAATTTCCTTTATGGCGAACTTCTTAATTCTGGGCTAATTCTTGACTTACAAAACAAGAATCCAAGTAGATTGTCGCGTATGCCTGGTGTTATGCGTGGCGCAAAAGAACAAAGTCTACTAGCTACAAACATCGGTGCTAAAGACTATGATGAATGGCTCGCATTTATCGAGGATATGCATGATGATTTAGCGGATTTTGAATACATTAGCGACTTAATGAAAGATATGCCGCCACTTGCACCAGAACTCATTGAAGGCTTGCTTCGTAAGGGACATAAGATGATAGTTAGTGGTGCCTCAAAAGCCGGGAAAAGTTTCTTTCTTCTTGAGCTTGCCATTGCTCTTAGCGAGGGCCGAGAATTCTTAAATTTCAAGTGCCAAAAAAGTAACGTTTTATATGTAAATCTTGAAATCGATAGACCAAGTTGTGCTCTTCGAATTAAAAAGATTTACGATGCACTAGGCATTAAAAAACCACGCGAGAAAGCGTTCTCTATTTGGAACCTAAGAGGTCACGCTTTACCGCTTGATAAACTAGTTCCAAAGCTCGTAAAGAGATGCAAAAATAAGCACTTTGACTGCATCATCATTGACCCAATTTATAAGGTTATTACGGGCGATGAAAACAATGCTTCCGAGATGGGCTATTTCTGTAATCAGTTCGATAAAATAGCCGACGAGACAGGGGCTTCTGTAGTCTACGCACATCACCATAGCAAGGGCGGTCAGGGTCAAAAAATCGCTCAAGATAGAAGCAGTGGTTCAGGCGTATTTGCACGTGACCCAGATACCATCGTTGACATCATTGAACTTGAACTTGATGAGACGCTAAAAAACACCATG
>CAVIPP010000142.1:0-3316 GCA_963644615.1 Oscillospiraceae bacterium | reverse complement strand
TCTTCCTATTATTTCCTTTATTCTATCATTGATATACTTTTGTAATTCTACTTTAACTTTATTGAATATATCTAGTGCTCGATATATATGATGTAATTCAAAATTATTATCAAAACCATACATATTATCTTTTAGTTGATACGTTGCTCGTTTCGAATCTGGATTTAATATTCGCTGAATTACCAAATACTTAAATATCGTATTTAATGGAAATTCACAATTAGTATCTAGATTATTAAAAAACTTATCTAACTCTAGAACTTCATATACACTTTCAAGAAAGCGATAACCATAATTATATGTTATCGATGACTCATCTAAATAAAATGGTTTTATATCTAATACTTTATTTTCTTTCTTTACTTTAAAGTACTCCTCATTAAACTTTGTAACTTGTTCAATAAAAGTTGGATCATTTACATGGTCTTCCAAATATCCAAAATTCTTAATTGTACGCTGTTTCATTTTTGAATCTTTATCTCTATAACCTTCTACAACTCTAACTTGAGTCTTAATTCCATTTTTAAGTTTATGTTTATCATATCTAATCATATAAAAGACCTCACTTATTATATATTATAGCATACCTTAGCATATCAGTAAAGTTATTTGCATTTTTATTTTTTGAAAGAAAAAAGTAAGGTAAAACCTTACAATTTAACAAATATAATTTTGAGTTTTAGCATATCACTGTCAAACTCGGGTAAATTATTGATTTTTTTCTGAAAATATGCTATAATAAAGAAAATGGTTTGAAACGCCCCGTATACAAAGGCTATTGTATACGAGGCGTTTTTTTTCTTTATCTCGAAGGCAGGAGGAAAAATATGAAAAACAAAGAAATATTCAAAGATTTTACAAGATATGTATCACTTAGCATTATGGGACAAATCGCATTGTCTTGCTATACACTTGCTGATACATTTTTCGTGTCTGCAAAATTAGGTGCGAACGGACTTACCGCGCTTAATCTTGCTTTTCCGATATTTTGTATTGTCAATGGTATCGGGCTTATGATAGGTATGGGTGGCGGAACGAAATATTCAATATATCAAAGCCGTGGAGAAAACGATAAAGCCAATCGCGTTTTTATGAATGCGCTGTATAGTGTAGCTATTTTTGCTTGCGTTTTCGTTTTAACAGGTATATTCTTTTCAAGATATATAGTAAAGTTTTTAGGTGCAAATGAAACGGTTCTCGAAATGACAAATACTTACGCTCAAGTAATGCTTTTGTTTGCTCCAGCTTTTTTGCTTAATAATTTGTTGCAGTGCTTTATAAGAAACGATGGCAACCCTTCGCTTTCCATGACGGCAATGATTATAGGAAGTTTGTCCAACGTTCTGCTCGACTACATATTCATATTTCCACTCGATATGGGAATATTTGGTGCAATTTTTGCAACTGGCTTAGCCCCAATTATAAGCGTTTGTGTATTAGCCCCTTATCTTATAAAGCGTAAAAACAAGTTCCATTTTATAAAATCGAAATTTATTGGAACATTTGTAAAAGAAATTTTGTCGAGCGGCTTTTCACCGTTCCTTACCGAAGCGACGTCGGGCATAGTAATGTTTTTGTTTAATTTTATAATTTTGCGCATCAACGGAAATATCGGCGTGGCGGCGTTTGGTGTTATATCGGTTGTATCGCTCGTCGTGATTGCTATGTATACGGGTTTATCGCAAGGCGTGCAACCTGTTATTAGCAAAAACTACGGAGCAAAAAACAATGAAAATGTGAAAAAAACTTTGAAATACGGTCTGATAACAATGCTCATTTTGTCGGGCGTAATTTATGCTGTTGCCTTTTTCGGTGCATCAAGATTAACGTCGATATTCAATAGCGAAAAAGATCAGACGTTACAATTACTTGCAGAAAAGGGATTTAAATTATACTTTATTGCTTGCCCATTTATAGGCTTCAATATTGTGCTTGCAACCTATTTTATTTCCACGGAAAAAACATTATACGCTCAAATCATATCGCTTTCACGCGGGTTTATAGTGCTGATACCTTTGGCGTTTTTGATGTCTTATTTATTTAAGATGACAGGCGTATGGTGTGCATATCCTACGTCGGAGTGTACCGTTGCAGTAATTGCTCTTATTCTGTATATAATAAATGAACACAATAAAAACAGACAAAATAAGATCTAAAATCAAATTTGAAAATATGAGTAATTCCCCAACTATTTTCTTTTTAGTAAAATATGCAAATGCATTGGATACCGAGTTAGATGCTGTTTTAAAAGGTACGGAGTTGATAGAGGTGATAAATAATGAACAAGTATGAGATTGTTAAGTTTGTTGATGATGAAGTAAAATTAGATGTCAATATTTCTCCGTTAGAAAAAACAATATGGATTAATATCGAGCAAATATCCGTCTTATTCGAAAGGGATAGATCGGTAATAAGCAAGCATATTAAAAATATTTTTTTAGAAGGAGAACTTTTGGAAGAATCAGTTTGTGCATTTTTTGCACATACTGCAAATGATGGGAAGATATATAATGTTAAATATTATAATTTAGATGTAGTAATTTCAGTAGGATATAGAGTTAAATCAAAAAGGGGTGTTCTTTTTAGACAATGGGCAAGCAATATAATACAAGAATATTTAATAAAAGGTTATGCTATCAATGAAGAAAGATCTCTTGTTACTAATGAAAACTATGTAAGATTAATTAATAAAGTAGAATCACTTGATGAAAGAGTTAGTAATATTGAAAAAGAATATAAACCCAAAGAATTTAAAAACTCACAATTATTCTTTGATGGAGAGATCTATGATGCATATACATTAATACAATCATTATTTGAATCAGCAAATAAAGAAATAATTATAATTGATAACTATGTTGATAGAACAATACTTGATAGATTAGTAGTAAAAAATAGTAATGTTCAAGTAGTTATTTATACAAGTATAAACTCAAGATTATTAGGTAGAGATATAAATGCATTTAATAAACAGTATGGTGGCTTAGATGTTAGATATACTACTAATGTACATGATAGATATATTATAATTGATCAAAGGAAGTTGTATCATTTGGGACACTCAATAAAAGACCTAGGTAAGAAGATATTTTCTATCAGTGAATCAGATAATAATTTAATATCAGTTTTATTGAGTAATATTTAAAATTTATTTATAATTTTACACATCTATAACTTATTAGAATTTTATTTTAAAAAATAAAAATCAAATAAGTTTGATAAATGTATTGACAATGTAATGACAAAATGGTACAATTACATTGTGAGGTGATAATATGAGTTTTGTTCAAGTAAGAATTGAAGAAGAACTAAAAGA
>CAVIPP010000141.1:0-3451 GCA_963644615.1 Oscillospiraceae bacterium | reverse complement strand
GTATAAGCAATATTGCTTTGACATAATTTAATCATTGAATTAACATTCGGATATTTAATCTTATCATTTAATACTGTCTTTGAACTTTTCGTGTTTCCATTCTTCGCTTTTACTTCAATCAGTGTGATGCGTTGCTGAAATCTCGTAATAAAATCAATTTGAAGACCGGAAGATTTAGAAAAATAATAAAGAGGAACTTTATTTTTTATAAATGTATCAGCCACTATATTTTCATAGATTACACCTTTATATATTCCCATATCACCTAATAAAATATTCTTCATTGCATCATCATCGAGCATTGAAACAAACAGGCCCGTGTCTGTTACATATAATTTAAAGATATTATCGATTTTGTTTCCTTCCAAAGGAATATCAAGCGAATTCAAATTATAACAATATTCAACGAGCCCATAATCTTTAAGCCATTCAATCGCCGGAGCATATTTTTCCATTGTTGCCTTTTTTTCAAGTTGAGAATAAACAAATTTTTTATTTTCTTTTGCAAGTTGACTTGGAAGAGAATCATAAACTTTGTTAATTCGCGCAAGGAGAGAGATATCGACAACTTCTTCTTCATTTTCATTTAAGTGCTTAGCAAAATCATCTTTGAAGGATTCAAGAATATCTCTTTGTTCATTTCTAGCGACCTCAAAACTATTCGATTTAAGGAACATATCGACAACAGATGGCATTCCTCCGATACAAAGATATTCTTTAAAATATTCAAGCATCTTTTGATGAATAACGTTGTTAATAGCTTTTTTATTATCAAAGCAATCTTTTAATGAATGCAATAATTCTTCAGAAATACCCTTAGCCCATAAATATTCTTCAAAATCCATGGGTTTCATGTAAATAGTGTGTTCAAAGCCGGCTGAAACACCGCCCTTATATTTTTTGTTATAACCCTTAATCCCAAGCAAGGAACCTGATGCGATGACATCATATTTCCCTTCTTCCATAAATGGTTTAATTGAAGCCCTGGCTCCCGAGCATTCCTGAATTTCATCAAAAATGAGAACTGTGTCAAATGGTATGAATTTAAATTCAGGTTTTAATAAATTCAAAATGCGAATTATAGTCGTAGGATCTAAATCGCCTTCAAATGCCTGTTTTAATGATTGTTCAGTTTTAAAATTGATATAAACAACATTTTTATAATTCTTAAAGGCAAATTCTTTAATAATCGTCGTTTTACCAATTTGACGCATCCCTTTTAAAATGAAAGCCTTCTTTTTTAATTTCAAGGATTCTTTCCATTCATTTAAATCCTGCTCTATTTTCCTTTTAAACATAATATCGTTCCTTTTCTAAGGGTATTATAGACTTTTTCAAGGGAGTTTTCAATATGGTTATAGACTTTTTCAAGGGAGTTTTTGATATGAACACGAACTTTTTCAAGGGAGTTTTTAACAAAATTGAACTGGTAACCTAAAAGTAGACTTACGATATATGGATAGACAACACTCAGTTTAGATACAAATTATCGTTAATTACGAAAAGAATTTCTTAGAAACTAAAAATGTCGACTAATGTTATTTAGCATAAATAGTTAAGAAGCTATTTTGATAAAAACAAACTTATAAAAACATAGCCATATAATGAGGTATCGTTAACTTAACACCACTTGTTCCAAGATTGCCATTAACTAGTTTAAATGCTAACGAAGGCTTGTATTTGGTTATAAATCTATCAAGTGATTGTTACGGTATTCCCGGCTTTGACCTCAATAGGAACTACTTCCCTGTTTTTTTCTATAAGAAATTCAAGTTCATTAGAATCATCAGGTTTATAGTAATAAAGCATATAGCCATTTTTTCACTAGTATATCGGCGACAACATTTTCATATATGCCGCCTTTAGCATTCCCTTTTATCGTATTTTCAATAATCGCTTCTTTGGTTTCAAAGCCATACATTGCGCAAAGCAAACCAGTATCGTTAACATATAACTTAAACTGATTTTCATCGGCATTAGCTAAAAGAGGCAAATATGGCTCATAAACATTGTAGCAAGGATTGACGATATTAGAATCTTTTAACCATTGTACGCTTCCACCATATTTTTTACTCGTCTGTCCTTTTTCTACGGTTGAATATTGAAACTTTGTAATTTCTTTTGCGAGTTGTTTTGGAATTGCATCATAGCATCTGCGCACCTTTATTTTTTCAGCCCCTTTCGCGTGTTTAGATATATCAAATCGATAGTTTTCAATTATCTATTCTTGTAGAGAACTAACTCTTGTAAAATCGTGATTAATTACATAATCAGCGACAACTTCAGGCATGCCTCCTAAAATGATATATTCACAAAATAGCGTTTCATATTTTTCGTTAATTAAAGAAGGGACTTTTTCTCTTTTGTCAAAAAGTTCTTTAAGATATGGAATCCCGTCTTCATAGCCTTCCGCCCAAAGAAATTCCTCAAAATCGAGTGAGTACATCGTAAGAAAGGTTTCATAACCAGTAGGCAAAGAATCTGGCTCCTCCGTATTTTCATCACCATCTTCTCCGTACGATAGGCCTAAAAAGCTGCTAGAGCTAATGACATCAAATCGAGCATCCTCGGCAAGAAATTTTATCGCTGTGCGCATTACCACAGGCTTGAATCTCATCTAAAAATATCAAAGTTTCGCCTTTAATTAGATTAATGCCTTCGATCATCGCGGTCATTCTTTTATAAATAGATGAAGCATCTAACGCTCCAGTAAAAATTTGTTTTAATTCCGGGTTTTTAATAAAATTAATTTCGACAAAGCTTTTATATTCTTTATTTCCAAATTCGCGGACGATATAGGTTTTCCCAACCTGTCTT
Organism: Oscillospiraceae bacterium; assembly: GCA_963644615.1. GTDB lineage: Bacteria > Bacillota_I > Bacilli_A > RFN20 > CAG-826 > Fiminaster. The sequence goes on along the minus strand of CAVIPP010000141.1, from coordinate 634 downwards.
GCGCCTTTTATCATTAAGCAATCATTATGATGAGAATTTTTTCATTCAATAAGTTTTTGATATATTTTTCTTTTTAACATAAAGGCCTTAATCAATTTAATTTCAATAATCTTTTTATACATAACATTTTATCGATTGACAATAAAAAGGAATAAAATCGGATATTCAAAATCACGAAAAAGGAATAAAATCGGAATATGAGACACATCACAACTATTAGATTTCGATATAATTAATAGGATTTATAACAAAAAAGAGTTATATAGTACAGCTACGTCATCATCTACCTTATTATTATTTATATATGTGGTAGTCCGAACTTTCAGAGACTAACATTGGGACTACCACGTGCCAAAACAATGTTAATCTCTGGGAGTTCTTTTGTTGCCCGTTATCAACGAGCAATTAATATTATAGCGATTATTTTTAATCATTTAAGAAAAAAATAAATCGCGATTAAAGCTAGGAGATTGGAACGAGATAACAATTTCGATTAATAGGCTCGATTTCATTGGTCATGCAAATTACTAGTCCAGTCTTTACTTCTAAACCGAATTTATTTAAGAGGCCAAAATGTCTACTTAATAACGCTTTTAAGTGGAGCAAAGAAGTAGACACATCACCTATCCAATCC
>CAVIPP010000140.1:1351-3507 GCA_963644615.1 Oscillospiraceae bacterium | reverse complement strand
AATGTTGACATTGTTGCGATTGCTGGTAAAACAATAATTAAAGCTATATTGAATGAATATTTATTCAAGTTAGAAAATTGTTTTTGGTCGTTTCTTTCATAATAATATGTTGACCGAGGAATAAAAACAATTGATAAACTTGTAATAATACCAATAATTATTTCAACTCCCTTAATTCCAACTGAATAAGAACCTACGGAGCGTTTTGTTTCATCTATTAGTCCCAATATGAATGTATCAGTTTTATCATATATGGCGACAACAATAGATATCAAAAATAGTGTCGTTAATATTGGAAGATATTGTTTGAAATTATATTTTCCGACCTTTTTGAAATTGGTTAATTTAGTAAGATAACATAAATTACAAATCACTATTAGAAATGTTCCAAGTATAGATATGAATGCATATAAATATATATGACCAGAATTTTTTACAAATAAAAATATTAATATATCTGATAGTGCATAAATAACTATAGATCTTATCGACATATAAATATGTTTTTCAAATGTAGTAAAAACCCATTCAAATGACATAACCCCAATTAGAAAATTTAAACTTAAAATAAAAGCGAGTGATTGATAGTCAGAATTTACATTAAACGCTGGGAGCGAGAATACAAGTGATGTCATCAATGTAAATGAAATTAAAGTCATAATGGCTTGAATAATGAATAATTCTTGAATCTTCATTGATAATTTGACAGCATCATTTTTTACTTTAGTGCACTCTCTTACGGCAATATTTGGAATCGATATTCTCGCTAAAATGAAAAAATAATATATAAATGATGAAACCCACGAATAAACACCCATCTGTGCATCGCCAAGGATTCTACAAACATATGGAAATGTAACTAGTGACAAAACTGTCATTGTTATGGTTCTAATAATGTTGACTACAACTGATGTACTAATTTTATTATTCATAAATTAACTATTTCATTATAAATAATTTTTTCACCATAATAAAAGGTGAAAAATAAACTCATAACAAGTTTATAAGATAATGTTTGTTTTTATTTAACAATAAAATCTTTAAATACTATATAATGTTTTTCGTAAATGAAAGTTTTGCTTGTCTCTCAATTTTATTACCCTGAAAGATTTTCGGTCGACCAAATTGCTAAAAATTTGGTTAATTTAGGCAATGATGTAACTGTAATTACAGGGAAACCAAATTATGGATTTGGTAAAAAACTAAAAGAATATAAGCACATTAAAAATGAAATCATTGATGGAGTTAAAATCCATCGTGTTAATTTAATAGCCCGAAGAAAGACACATATTACCGTCTGCCTCAACTATTTGAGTTTTTGGTGGAACGCTAAAAAATATGTTAGAAAAATTAAAGAGAAATATGACATTGTTCTTTCATTTTCTCTTTCACCTGTAATTTCAATAGCGCCCGCGATTAAATATGCTAAAAAATGGAATGTTCCGCATGTTTTAATGTGCGAAGATTTGTGGCCAGAGTCTACTGTTGTTACTCATGCAGTTCGTCAAAATTCTTTTTTATATAGAATTCTTTTTAAGTGGAGTGTTTCCTTATATAAAAATTGTAACAAAATTTTAATTTCTTCTCCTTCTTTTGAATCCTATTTTAAAGACGTTCTTCAAATTACTGATAAAAAGTTTATTTATATCAATCAACCTATTATAAAAAGTCAAAAGAGCTTAGAACCTATACGTTTTTCTAATAAATATAATATAGTTTATGCAGGCAATATTGGTAAGCTTCAACTCACTAATAATTTAGTGGAAGCAATGAAACTTTTACGTGGGGAAGATATTAAATTACACCTTTCTGGAATGGGCTCTGAACTAGCTAATATATTGAAGATAATAAAAGATGAACATTTAGGAGATTTAGTTCAATATAATGGGGCTTTACCAATTGAAGAATGCGAAAGATATTTTAAAAATGCTGATGCACTAGTGGTGGCACTTAAAGAAGGTGGAGTCGTTGGCAAAACAATCCCAAATAAAGCCATCCAATATATGTCTTATGCTAAACCTATCTTAGGTATTATTTCTGGCGATGGCAAAACTCTCCTATCAAAGGCTAATGGAACTATCTTTTCAAGCGAAGATCCTAAAGATATTGCATTAAAAATTAAGGAAATATGTCATCTAACAAAAAAGCAAAAAGAC
>CAVIPP010000140.1:0-1341 GCA_963644615.1 Oscillospiraceae bacterium | reverse complement strand
TCAATGAAGAATTAATCGATTCGATGAAGTGAGACATTGCCTCACCTTGACTTCTTAGCCCATATAATTCGTATACTTTTAACCTAGCACTTGTAGCCTGCTTTTTAAGTTCTTTATAATCGTATTCTTCTATGGATTCAATTGCTCTTTCTAAACTCTTCTCATCATCGTTTTCAATCCAAATACAATCAAATGTAAATAGTTCGTGCAATTTGGTGTGCATAGTCGATAGTGTAGGTGCTCCACTTGCAAAATATTCTAAGAGTTTACTTGGGACAGATTCTCTATCAAAACGATAATTATAAGGACGCGGATTGATATTCATTATAGCGTTTTGCTCCAACCCGTATATTGTTTTTTTGTCAATCATAGATAGATAAAGTATTCTTTTATCTTTTTCAGCTATTTCCGAAATATATTTCTTTAGTTCACCATCTCCCGCAATGACTAACTTATATGGAGATGAGGATTTGTGAAAAGCATCGACAAAACGCTTAACTCCAAAACGCTCACTTAATGAACCTGCAAAGAATAAATAATCCCCAATTGGTAATTTTTTAATTGCTTCATAATCTTCAACTAATCCCTCGGTTATATAATAAGGTTTATTTTTATGGTTGAGCACTTTATTCAGCGCTTCGGAAAGGGCGATATAACCATCATAATTTTGGGTTTGTTTTTTGATAGATTTTACATATGAAGTGCTTGTTAGTGATATGTTGGCTGGATTATCAGTAACAACTCCAATAACAGGAACATTATATTTTGCTTTTATCTTATTAGCAGCTTTTACTAGCGAGTAACGTAAGGTATCGACAACAACTACAAAATTTGCGTAATGTTGATCGCTTACTATCCTATTCACCGTATTCATAATTTCATTTTCTTGATGAAATAATTTAAAACTTTTTGTCGCCTTTATATATGGATAATAATAGTGAATTAGTCCATCACTAGAATTGCTTGGCTCTAGAAAGTTTTCATCAAACATTCCTTTTACAAATGGTCTTAATGAAATCACATTTATAGAATTATTGTTTGATAACGCTTTTATTAATTTGCTATAGAAATTTTGATTGCTTGGATTTGGTTTTATTTTTGCTTTACTGGCAAAATCATTAAAATCCGTATCCATCATAGCGCTTGTTAATATTATTAAATTCATTTTGTCGCCTCTTTTATTATTTGAAGATGATTATCTACCATTTTTTCATATGTATTATTTTTAGCGATTTCGACTGAGCTAGCAAATAAATCATGACTTAGTACAAATTCAATTGCCTTATTAAGAGATTGATTGTCAAAATTTTTTAATATAAGTTCATCTATATTGTTTTTTTC
>CAVIPP010000139.1:0-3526 GCA_963644615.1 Oscillospiraceae bacterium | reverse complement strand
ATCAACCGAGAGAGTTACTGAAAAGATGTATTTTGCAGTAGACAATTCGGTTACAATGAATAAAGGAAATAAATTCATTTGGACCATTGAACATATTTTCCCAAAGGGTGAAAACATTCCGAAAGATTGGATTGATATGATTGCCAGCGGCGATGCAAAGCTCGCCTATAAAATCTATTATAAATACGTTCACACATTAGGCAATCTTCCTATTACCTTGTACAATTCCAATTTGAGCAACATGTCGTTCCAGAAGAAAAAAGATCGTAAGAAAGACGATGGAACGTTAATCGGATACAGAAATGGCTTAAAGCTTAACGAAGATGTTGTGACTGAAGACAAGTGGTCAAAAAAATATCGAAAATAGATCAAAGAAATTGATTGACGTTTTTATGAGTGATTTCAGTTTATTCAACAATTAAGTAGGGTATGCAAAACCGAGATGAAATCGTCAAGGGGTATGCATTTGTATCAAAATAGGTAATTGTTGCCATTTATAAAGATAGTGTCGAAGAATTCGACACTTTTTCTTTTACTAAGAACAAAGCAAAAAATTAAACTTCTCAGTAAAAAAATATAGTATTTTTACAACTAAGCACACAAAAATACACAAATATTGAGAAAATAATAATTTATATTAAAATATAGGCATGACAACTATCGATCAAACATTATCAGAAAAACTTTGTAACTGGTATATCGGAGAATGGCCAGTTGGTAATCTAATCGCCTGTGCATTTGCACTTTTTTTATCTATTATCTTGTGTGGTGCGATTGGAATTGAAAGAGAAAAAAGAGGTCGTACTGCAGGTCTAAGAACACACTTATTAGTAGGTGTTGGTTCTTGCTTAATTATGATTATATCCATTTATGGATTCCCTTCTACAGAAACTTCTCGAGATGTAGCTAGATTAGCCGCTCAAGTTATAGCGGGTGTCGGTTTTCTTGGTGCTGGAGCAATCATGCACCGAAATTCAGGTATTAAAGGTCTAACCACCGCTGCCACAATTTGGATTGTTATGGCCATCGGTTTAGCGTGTGGCTCATTTAATTACATACTCGCAACAGGCAGTACATTATTAATCCTTATCGTCTTAATTGTATTCCGCAAGTTCGAAACTCGAATTAATAAAAAATCTATACTAGCATCAATGAAAGTATCTAAGAATAGTCCAGCCATGGAAAAAGCATTAAATTATGCCAGGGAATTTGATTATTCAATTAATGATATCCAAACAGAAATTGATGAAGACTTATCAATAACATTTACATTTTTAATCACTTCTAATAACGGTGAAGAAGTCGAGGCAAATGTCTTTTTTGAAAAATTAGAAAACGTTGAAGGTGTCCTTGAAGTTAAAATACTAAATTCACATAATTAATAAATAAGACTTCCTCTAGGAAGTTTTTAATTTATAAAAACTAGAAAAATATGTTTGATTTATTAATAGCAACAAATAATATTCATAAAATTAATGAATTTAACGAGATGTTATCTAAATATGGAATAAAAGTTCATTCTCCTAGTGAGTTTAAGATACACGATAATCCAATTGAAGATGGCACTTCCTTTAAAGATAATTCATTAATTAAAGCAAAAAGTCTAGCACGATACACAAAAATGCCTTTAATCGCTGATGACTCTGGATTATGTGTCGAAGCATTAAACAATTTCCCAGGAGTGTATTCAGCTAGATTCGCTAACGAATGTGGCTCTAATAAAAACGCTAATAAAGAAATAATTAATCGATTAATAGATAAACAAAATCGAAAAGCCCACTTTACTTGTGTTATTACTTTAGTAAATGTCGAAAGATCACCTGTTATTTTTGAAGGTATATGTCAAGGGGAAATATTAACAAAACCAGATGGAGAAGGCGGCTTTGGTTATGATCCTATTTTTTATAGTTATGAAGCAAAGGCGAGTTTTGGCACAGCAAGTGAAGAAATAAAAAATAAATATTCTCATCGCGCTAAAGCGGTTAAATTGTTAGTGGATTATCTCAAAAATAACAATCATATTAACTAAGATAGATTATTGATTCGTTAATTTAATATTCATAATTTTATCTATTAGAAATAATAATATCTGAGGTAAATTCTTTTATAAAGAAGTAGGCTGTTAAATATGAATAATACACTAAAAGAAAATGGCAAAAATTAACACTAGAATATATATTTAAAAATGTTATAATCTTATTTACTTGGAGCAATACCCAAGAGGCCGAAGGGGACGGTTTGCTAAACCGTTAGATCGGGTAACCGGTGCGAGGGTTCAAATCCCTCTTGCTCCGCCACTAAAATATGAAATACCCCATGGGTTATCCTAGGGGATTTTTATTTATATTGGATATTGAAATAATCTAGGTAATTTTTAACAGCGTCTTGGCCATCCAAGCAAGTATCGATAAGCCAACCGCGTTCTTGATTCCAGTTTTTAAGGCCTTTGTAATAAATCGTTTTTTTATTGTCAAAAATAATGAACGGGACAATGTTATTAGCTAGACATTCTTTAAATGCTATTAACCGTCCCACCCTACCATTACCATCTTGGAATGGATGTATTCTTTCAAATTTGACGTGAAACTCCACTATTTCTTCAAACGAATGGACTTTTTTTTGATTATAATCATCAAGAAGTTTTTTCATTATAGACGCCACTAATCTAGGATGAGTGGTCTTTAAATCTCCAACTTCATTTGGTACTTTTTTATAATCTCCAATTGCAAAATAAGGAAGCCTTGAATCATTTGTGTTTGACTTTAGGATTTTATGTAATTCTTTAATGAAAGCTTCACTCAACTTATATTTAGCAAAATCAATCACTCGATCAATCGCGGTAAAATGATTAATTGTTTCGATAATATCATCTACTTTTTTACTAGTTTTTTCATCTACACCTATGGTTCTTGTTTCAAAAATATATCTAGTTTCATCATGAGTTAACTCATTGCCTTCAATATGATTAGAGTTATATGTTAGATCAATCATTAGCTTATGATATACGCCACCTTTAATCTGATTGTTTTTTTCATAGCGAAGTCTTTCTAATAGATAGTTTTTGTTTTCTTTTTCGTTACTTCTAAAAGGTTTTTTAGCATTTTCTGGAATCATCCAGGTTTTTCCAACTAAAACAGCTCCTTTTACTCTACCTAATGCACAATAGTTTCGGGCACTTCTTTCCGATAAATTCCATTTAATTGAAGCTTCTCTAACATTTATGAATTTATTCATAATAAAATTATATATTTATCGGCAAAAAACGCAATAGTTACTTATCTTTTTCATTTATTGCCGTTAAATTAAAATGTTATTTTCAATTTATCGTCTTTTTGAAGATGTCTTTTTTATTTAAGAAAATTTGAATTTAATCCGGGCACACATGTACTGCAATATCTAGCGTTCCATTAACATTAACATTGTTTCGACGACTAATATAATCGAAAAATTTCATATCTCCACTTTTGAATGTTGTTAATGGCAAGATAAAAATGTAGAAAAAAGGCGGTCAAAAATGTCGGTTGTT
>CAVIPP010000138.1:0-3529 GCA_963644615.1 Oscillospiraceae bacterium | reverse complement strand
TTATGAACTACAATAATTTTAAATTTTTATCTTTTGAGATTTTTTAATTATCGAAATGTGTTACTATAGTAACTGTTAAATATGTTTGGGGAAACAAGATTAACACACTTTATTAAGTCATTCGCACTTTTAAAGCACTTTTTTGTGTGTTCTAGATTGTTGCCTCATTCTATTGATAACAAGTAATAGAAAAGGAGGAAAGAATCTAGATTATTATGAAAAAGAAATCATTTTTAATTCTATTACCAGCGTTGATGATGGTTCTTGCTTCATGTAACGAAACATCGAGCAGTACTTCTTCATCGACACCTGAAACAACTGATACTGGATCAGCTTCTGATAGCGGTAGTGACTCTAGCAGTGAAGAAACAAAAACTGGCACAGTTACTATCGAAGAGGTTGCTCATGGTAAAGTCACCGCGGATAAGATGACTGCCAAAGTTGGTGAAACAGTTACCTTTACCGTCACCACAGATGAAAATTACGAAGTTGATACCTTCAAGGTCAATGGTAACGACGTCGCACTCACTGATGGTAAAGCCACTGCTACAATGGTTGAAAGTGGTCTTACAGTTAAATTAACTGTCAAACAAACTTTATATTCAGTCACGCTCAATGAGACCAAGAATGGTACAGTCACCGCGGATAAAACAAGCGCGGTCGTAGGAGATAATGTAACCTTCACTGTTAAAGCTGACGAAGAATTTGAAGTCGATACATTTAAAGTTAATGACAAGAATGTCTCTTTAAATGATGAAGGCAAAGCAACAGTGGCTATGGTCAAAGATGGTTTAACTGTCGATGCGACATTCAAAGCCATTAAACATGCAGTTAATATCGATAAATCGATTACTAATGGCACGGTCACAACAGATAAGACAACCGCCGCGAATGGTGAAGTTGTTACCTTTACAGTCACTCCAAGTGATGACTATGAATTAGCAACCTTTAAGGTTAATGGAGTAGATGTTACCGTTTCTGGTAAAACCGCGACATACACCATGGGTAAAGCCGATATCACAGTTACGGCTACATTCACGCAAATCAAACACAAGGTTACTATCGATAGCAAAATTGTTAATGGTGAGGTTTTAGCAAACAAGACTGAAGCCGTCACTGGAGAAGAAGTCAAATTAACCATTACTCCTGATTCAGGTTTCCGTCTTGAACAATTAACTGTTAATGACAAACCAGTCGCAGTTACCGGCAATACCGTGACCGTTTCAATGGTTAAAGGCGGTATTACAGTTTCGGCTACATTCACTGACTTTGTTACCGTTTCTTCAATTGATGATGCATTTATAAGTGAAGTTGAAGGTAAGGATGTTGCTAAATATAAATTAGCAGGCGATTTAACCGCAGATCATCTTCCAGTTGCCAAGAAGACAACCGTTATCGACTTAAATGGTAAGACATTAACCGTTAGTTCAAATTATGTATTGTCCGCGAATGACACCAAAGAACAAGAAATCAACATCTCAAATGGTACAATCAAAGTTATTGGTGAAGCCGGAAGCGAACATACTAACTTCTTCAATGTTGCTACTGCAAAAGCATTCACGATGACTGGTATCACCATCACTAACGATAATGAAATGGTAGAAACATCTGCTGTTGTCCATTGCTCAGCAGTACCAAATGTCACAATAACTGATTCAACAATTGATGCAAAAACCACTTATGGGGTTTCCACAAACAACTTAGAAGGTGAAAACGCCTCAATTAAAATTGTTAATTCAAAGATTACTGTTACCACTGCGAATAAAGACAACAGTGCAGTTATTGTTAACGTTAAGGGAGCAAATGTTGACGTTGAAGGCTCAACCTTAACCGCGGATAGACACGCTTTAATTGCGCGTATTGGTACATATACAGTTACTAACTCAACCTTAAAAATCACTGATGAGTGGTTAAAAGTTGAAGCAAATAATACCAAAAATAATGCTTATTTAGATGGAACAAGAGCATGGGGAAGCGGAAACGAAGTTCCTTCTTCACCATTATGCGCGGGTGACACAAATGCGGCGTTATATAATGATAATACAACCGTCACACTCGATAGTGTTACCAGCGTTTCTTCATTAGCTAGCCACATCGTTTCTAGAGATGATGGAACATATACCACAACGTTAAATGTTGATGCATTAACTTATCTCAACACATATCAAAAGACTGATATTAGTAAATCCGTTACCTTAAATGCTTCTAATGTTAAATTCCTTACCATTAAAGAGATGAATGCGTTAACTACAACTGACGCGAAGAATCTCTATGTTGTCAGCGGCAACATTACGAATATAAATGCATATTATAACAGTAGCGATGGTTTTAATTATGCAAACGGAACCTTAGTTGATGAGGAAGGTAATGAATTGACTGTTTTTAACGCATATAATGCAGCCTCTAGTAGCAGCTATTCGTTAAGTAATGGCTCATTTGTCATTGATAAAACAACAGCAACAGCACTTGATAGTTCATATGTTGGCAAAGAAGTTACGATGATTGGCACATTTGAATATTATTCAAAGAAATCAACACCTGAAATTGCTAGAGCGATTACCTTTGTTGAAGACGTTATTGCAACTGTTACAACCAATGTAACTGGCAATGGCACCGTTGAATTAAGCAAAACAACCGACATTCATGTCGGTGAGGAAATCACGGTTACAGTCACACCTGACGCTGGTTATAAACTTGCCAGCGTTAAGGTAACTAAGTATGGCGAGGAATATGATATTACCAAGGATTTAGCCTTTGTTGCTGCTAAAATCACTAAGGTTGATGTCGTGTTTGTTGATGAATCCGCTCCAGTTGCTGAGACGATTACTGTTGCGTTCGCTAAAAATAAATGGACTTATTCAACAAATAACTATACTAGTACCTGGAATAATACTATTGATGATGTTGCATTGACGTTTGCTAATGCCAATAACAATCAGAAAGCCTGGGACCTTGTTAAGTTTGGACCTAAGAGTAAAACAAGTACAGGCTCAATTTCGACAGTATTTGCTGATAAAACAATTGCTTCTACAAGCATAACATTTAAAGCATATAAATATGTGACATCCTTAAAGCTTATAATTGCAAGCGATAGCGCTTTCAAAAATGTAATCGAAAGTATAGATGTCACCGGAGAAGCAAATAAAACTATTTCCACAAACATTACTACTCCAACAGCAGGTGCTTATATTAAATATGAAATATCTATTGACAATACATCAACTTCAAATGGGTGTGTTGAAGTGACGGGTCTTTCATTTACAACCGCTGTTTAATAAACAGTTTTAATGAACTTTAAGGAGCGGTCACTCTTAATTGAGCCCGCTCCTTTTATTGATGGATTCAAATCTTTTTCTTTTTGTTCATTCATTAATTTTTAAATGCGATACAATAGTAATCGTTAAATATGTTTGGGGAAACACAATTAACGCATTTATTTAAGAAATCTATTGTACGTTTTCGTGCTATTTTTCTTATATGTTAGATTGTTGTTGACTCCCATTCTATTTACGTAATAGAAAAAGGAGGA
>CAVIPP010000137.1:2978-3541 GCA_963644615.1 Oscillospiraceae bacterium | reverse complement strand
CGTTAGTATTACTATGAATATACATATTTAACTAAATAAACTATTATTATTTTGATTATTTTAATAAGCATCCAACCACAATATCATCAATTTTTTTAAATCGTTTTGAGTCTAAATCTTATGCGCATATTTTCCTTAAGGTTGCCAACAGGAAACCGTCATGTCCACATCTATCTAATTCGGAAACGGATTGCTTTTTAGGCATTGTTAATTGCATATTCTTTGAATATTCATCTATAAAGCTTTTTGCGTGCTCTTAACTGCATTGAAAAGATATTTTATAACCTATAATAAGGTGTCAAGTGACTAGAAAAAGAAGCATTAGATGCGCTATTTCAAAGCAAAAAGGTCATATAAATAGGTAAATAAGTAATATCGTTATCGTAGCTTAATGCCTTAGGAGAGATAACTATTTTATTAAATTTCAATTGATGGTATTTCATATTCAAAGAAGATAATGATGATAAGGTAAAACGTTTTGTTGATTTTACCTCTAATGCAGTCATCTTGCCTTTGCTAAAATAAACAAAATCGACCTCATATCTTTTCTTATCATATTCGTA
>CAVIPP010000137.1:637-2968 GCA_963644615.1 Oscillospiraceae bacterium | reverse complement strand
TCGTAGGTGTGATAAAAAACTTTTCGACCATTACAAATAAGGCTTTGAACCACTAATGATTCATATAGGATTCCAAAATTTGCTCCATCAAGTTTCCCTGTTCTTATTTTAAGATAAGTTTTTTGCAAATCTTCATTCGTTTCACCGATTAATGAACTCAACATTAATCCAACATCAAGAGGATAAAGTTTAAAATCATTATTTTCTTTAAGAAAAACACCAAAGCTTAAATCAGAGCAACGGTAAACAGAATTAACAATTCTAGAATCTTCTAAATCTTTAAGTGATCTTTGATAGGAGAAAGCTATATTCTTATTTCGAATATTTGTTTTTACTCTTCTTGACCAACTTTTTAGTGATGGAAGCATGGAGTCATATATATTTAAAGTAAATGTCTTTGATTTATTATCATGTTTTCTTAAATCATCTTCATACAATTTCAAAATGTCCTGTTTTTCTTTTTCAGCGCTTATAAACGAATTGGTTTTTTGATATATAGAAATAACATTTGGCATACCGCCTAAAGCTAAATATAATCGAAAATCATCCATTAAAAGATTATGGGCATTTTCGCTTATCCTTTTATGGTTATCAAAAATATTTCTTAACATATCGCATTTACCGTCCATAGAAAAAGCCCAACAGAATTCTTCAAAATCCATCGGATGCATAACAATCCGTCTTTCTTCGGAGGGTATTTGGATGTTTTCTGTATTTTCTCTAATAGAAATCAATGAACCCGTTTCTATATAATCAAATCGACCATCTTTAACGAGTGCTTTGATGGATTGTCTAGCCAAAGGACAATGTTGAACTTCATCAAAAATAATGAGATCTCCCTTTTTTAATGTCTTGCCTGCTATTAAAAACAAATCAGCAAAAAACTGATCCATAGATAAAGGCTTCTCAGGATCTATCTTTTTAAATAAATTTTTAAGTTCATCAGATGAATATGTAAAATCAATATAAATATGATTTTTGTATTCTTCGTTAGCGAATTTTTGCACTATTGTTGTTTTGCCAACACGCCTTGCGCCTTCGATCAATAAAGCACAATTCTTGTTGCTATCCTGCTTCCATTTTTTTATCTCATTATATATTTTTCTTTTAAATTCCATGATATTTCCATCTTTTTCTTATAGAAAAGTCAACTATAATATTGCATTTTCTAAATGAAATTTCAACTATAATATTGCATTTTCTAAATGAAATATAGCCAAAATAGTTGCATTTTCTAAATGAAATATAGCCAAAATAGTTGCATTTTCTAAATGAAATTCATCTATTTATGGATAGGTAACCTTACGATTGTGTTTATATGTATTCGATCGGTAAACAAACAAGATTGTCACGTAAATATAGTTTTTCTGGATAAGTGCACAAGATAACACCAAGGGCTCTATGTTTATCTATATCCTTATTTAAAACATCAAATTCACTTGCCGTAGATGCATTCGGAGATTCAGTTTCCTTTATCTCAAGCGGATATAATTTATCTCCTTCTTGGATTATGAAATCTATTTCTTCTTCAATATCTTCTTCGATGATTCCTCCATCTGTTTTAATTCGTTTCTTCTTTTTATCCTTACCTCGATAATAGAAAATCGAGAAATCATATTTTTCACCAGCATTAGAAAAACTCTTAATTAGTTCATTTACCACGAATGTTTCAAACAAGTTCCCAGCCATATTTCCTTTTTGCGCTGTTTCTTTTGTTAGCCACCTCGTTAAATAGCAAACTAAACCAGTATCCCGATAATAAACTTTTGGTGATTTAATGGCTCTAGATAAATGAAAATTACAATATGGCTTCAATAAATAAATAATATTGCTTCTTACTAAGATATTAATCCATGCGCTTATCGTTTTTTCATCAACGCCAACTTCACTAGCAATATTAGAATAGACAAGGACATTACCCGTTCTCGCAGCTAGAGATGTCATGAATCTAGTAAATGTTAATAAGTTATTAGTGTTAACCAAATCAGCAACATCTCTTTCTAAATAGGTATTGATATAAGAAGAATAGAAATCTTCCCATTCTTTCTCTTTATTTTCATATAATTCAGGATATTGCCCTCGATGAATAATGTCCCACAAATCTCCATATTTTTTTAGATGCTTTTCTCTAGAAGAAATATACTCATCAGTTGGCACAAAATGTCTATTAAAATCAACATCATATATTTCTCTTAACGACAAGCCTGATAATTCATTCGTGCTTACTCTCCCGGCGAGAGTTTCCTCACCTTGATGTAGTTTAAGCTTTTGACTTCCAGAGAGGACATATGAACCATATCCAAGTTTTTCGTTTTCTATTTTATCTTTAAT
>CAVIPP010000137.1:0-627 GCA_963644615.1 Oscillospiraceae bacterium | reverse complement strand
CCACGATGAATAATGTCCCATAAGTCTCCATATTTTTTTAAATGCTTTTCTCTTGCCGATATGTATTCATCGGTTGGAACAAAATGTTTATTAAAATCAACGTCGTATATTTCTCTTAAAGATAGGCCCGATAATTCATTCGTGCTTATTCTTTTCCTCGCCTTGATGTAGTTTAAGCTTTTGACTTCCAGAGAGGATATATGAACCATATCCAAGTTTTTCGTTTTTAATTTTATCTTTGATCGCTTCAAAAATAGTTGGTACCTTTTGAGCTTCATCAATAAATAGAGGAACACCTTGTTTATTTAAAAAAGCGCTCCGTCATTTAAGGCTGTTAATCTTAAAAGCTTATTGTCAAAGTTGATTTTCTTAGCATCTTTAAAAAGGTAATCACAAAGCGTAGATTTGCCTACTTGCCTAGCTCCGTTTAAGGATAGAACTATGCTGTCTTTTCCTGAGTTAGATTCCGGATTAGCCATGATATTGATGAAAAAACACGAGCAGTAATGGCTATTGTTAAATGAAAATATAGTGCGGATTTATACCGTGTAAAGATATGCTTTGCTACCACGGAGTTAGTTATCCAGGTCTACGTTATTGTTATCTATCCTATTTTTCCAATTGTAC
>CAVIPP010000136.1:0-3543 GCA_963644615.1 Oscillospiraceae bacterium | reverse complement strand
TACATTACAAGATATTTACATTTTTTGCAATAGAGTATGATTTTATTTTTGCAAAGTTAATGAAAACGTCAATATAAATAGAGTTTTTTGTTGTTGCCAATGAATGAAGCGATTATTGAGGTGCCGAAGCAAAATAATATGATAGAAAACTTATCTCTTCGCTTGTTCAGTTAATCATGCGATAACAATTGCATTTCCGATATATTCTTCAATTGTTGTCCCAGTTATCTCATCTTTATTTTTGATAAATGCATCAATTAATGAAGCGTAATCTTCTCTTATTTTTTTAAGATATGTTTGAGCTAAATTAACGCTTGCAGCGATTCCGCTCTTGGAGAGAATGTCCTTAGGAAAATCAGTGAAGTTTGTATCATTATCATTATCGTCTTGAATGAACATCATTGGAATCTGTGTTTCAAATTCAACGAGTTCTCCATCTTGATAACCATAGAAGTATTGTTTTCTAATTTCGACATCATATTTTCTTGACGTATTGAATAAACCTTTTTTGTTATATGTTGGCTCAAACACAGAATCACTACCATTAAGATAGATATCATGTGGATTCTTATTTGAATAAGTTCCGGTATTATTCTCGTTTTCAATAGCTTTAACTGAATTGATGCCAGTAATATTGTTCAAATTGAACCATAAGGTATTGTATTGACCAGATATATTCATGAAAGTTAACGTTTCTCTCACTTCATAGCCGAGCAATTTGCCTTCACTAGTTTTATAAAGTTCATTGATATAGCCTTTGAATCCCACTAATCCGCTGGCCTTATTGCCAACTGCCGAGGTATAAGTGTCGCCAATATAAAAGTCTGCACAAGAAGGAACTAAATCCTTATCTTTGTATTGAACGAATTCATAGATATGACCTTGAATTGATTTATCTTCAAGTTTTTCAATTTGGAAATATGCCTTCCTACTAACTGCTTCAACGCCATATTCAAGAGCGAAGACATAACTATTGTTAGTAACTGCATATTTCAATGCGTTATTTTCAGTTAATTGAATTCTTACTGTCTTTTCTAACGTTGCAATATTATAAGTCATATCCACTTGAGGTGTAACATTGCCAAAGAATGGAATTTTTAGGTTTGTTTCATATTTAATTGTATAAGTTAGAATTCCATTATGAAAATCCACTTTCGCGGTATAAGTGGTTTCATTTAAAGTATGCGATGCTGTATCATCTGGATTTTCATCAAAATAGTTATTAAATAACACTACTGAGGCATTAATTGCTGTTTCTCCTAACGAGAGAACTGAATAAAACAACTCGCTTTGTTCAATGTTTTCAATAACCATGTGCCATTGTTCGCCAAAGCCGCCATATTTGATGTCACTAACATTTGTTGATGTTGTGAAATCATAATTAACATCACTACTAGCAATGTGGTTATCGCTGTTGGTTTGTCTCATCGTAGAAGGAATATAACTATATGGGTCATGCTTAACAGTTTGTATCAATGTTGCAAGATAGCCTTTAATATCGACTTTTTCATTCCAATTAGCATAAAATGTTTCGTTTTTTACTAAAGTAATTGGCCATGTAACCTTGTTGACGCCAGCATCATCGGTTGACCAAGCAACAAAGCTAAAGCCCTCTTTAGTTGGTTTAGTTGGTTCCTCAATTGAGGTTCCATAATCTTCAGTAATAGAAGCTACTTGAGATCCTCCGTTAGTTTCGAAGGTGATTGTGTATTTTTGTTTAACTGAACTTACAACAGCATAATATGTTGCATCGGCAGTGACTTCTGGAAGTGGAGACAATATTTTACCTCCTTGAGTTAGTGACCAACCCTTGAACGTATAATCCCATTCATTAGTATCAGTTTTTTCATAGTTATAAGAAGGAGTCGCACCTTTATCCCATTTCTTAGATTCAAGTGTCTTACCATTTTCATCTTTAAATGTGATTGTGTATTGAACTAAATCCGGATCTGGGTTTTCATCTGACCCAGAGTTGCTATCGCTATTACTGCCCGAGTGAGATGTAGAGTCGCTGCTCGTACTATCTTCGCTACTGCTATCCGTGTTAGATGTTGTTCCGCTACCTGTATCAGTTATACTTTGCGTATTAGAATGAGTTATCGAGTCGTTCTCAGTGCTACACGCTGCAAGCATAATTCCTAATAACGCAGGTACTAAAAGTATCAATTTCTTCTTCATTATAAATCTCCCTCCCTATAATGTGTCTTCGTAGTCAGTACGAATATTATGAATTAAAACAAAAGGAAATGATATTCCACCTAATGTTGCTGATAAAACAATCGCAAATAATAAAGCAAATACTCCGACTAAAAATCCAAGAATAGCAAATAATATTTTCATAGCAAATAACCAAACAATACCATCTAAATCCCAAGTGAATATCAAACCAGGAAATTTAATTGATAAACTTGCGCACCACAAAAATACTTCGCCAATATATGAACCAGAGATAATGCAATAAAGCATCGCGAACATTGCATAGCCAATTAAAACGCTATATAAAACCCCGAGAGCAGGATGCACATATTCCATGTTGCAAAGGAAAATTGCCAAAGCTATGCCAAAGCCGACGACTCCTGCAAATATTCCCCAGCCAAAACATTTCTTTTTATCAGATGATGATTTAGCGATTTTAGCTCTGCGAAGTTCTTCCGCACGTTCTTTCTTAACTACTTCTAAACAATCCTTATGGTAATATGTTTGGCCAATCGAAACCGTTTTAACTCTTCTACCATGTCTTTCGTTTTTGCAAACATCTTCTGAAACAAGATCTTCTTCCTCAATGTCTTCACCGCATCTTGCACATACGTGTTTTTCGTTTTCGTGCACGATGATTGTTTTATTTATCTCCTCAGTTGGAGGCGTAAGAGGTTGTTCAACCTTTTCTTCAACTGCATCATCATTGTCGCTTAATAAAAAGTTATATGAACAATCGAAAAATTTAGCCAATGCCTTTAGCGTTGCAAGATCTGGTTCATTTGTATCACTTTCCCATTTACTGACGGTTTGAAAAGTAACATGAAATTGATCGGCGAGTTCCTTTTGAGTTAGCCCTTTATCAGTCCTTAATTTCTTTATTCTTTGCCCTAGTGTCATGTCTAGAAATCTCCTCACCTTACAATATTCAACTTTTACACGAATTTATAAATAACCGAGTTCGCGAATTCATTCGCCAAATAATAGAATTGTTTGATTTTATCATATATTATAGGCAAAACTCTTTCATAAAATATACTGCTTTGCTTATCTAAAGCTTCTCTACCAAGTAAGGCTTTTTTATTATGTCCATCTATTTTTGATTTTTTTAATATAAACACATTTTAAAAAATAATGAGGCGAAAATAAATGTTTAATAATCTTTAGAATTAATTATCGATTATTTACTATTAAATGAAGAGTTTATAATTGTAATTATGATTTTCACCGGCATCGATACATTCTCATTGCTCGATTATGATGGATATATATCTATTGTTTTGTTTTCCCCTGGATGCAACTTTAAATGTCCGTTTTGTCACAATTATAAAAATGTCGTTCTATCTA
>CAVIPP010000135.1:0-3580 GCA_963644615.1 Oscillospiraceae bacterium | reverse complement strand
CTTTATCTTCATTTTTATAGTCATACACGTCTTCTTCAACATTGTTTAAGTACACCCAGGTAAAAACTGTGCCATCGACATAGAATCGATATTTAGCTTTTTCTTTATCATCTAGTGATTCATAGTCACTTATCATGTCAGTACTTATAATATCAGAATAAATAGAGTATGCCTCTTCTTTTATATATGAGACACTATCTGTTGTTTCATTTTCTGAATATGTTTTGTTTTTTAAATCAACAGTTAGAGCTTTGTCATTAGTTATTTGCTCAAAAGTTGATTCTTCATTAGTTTGAGTACCGTTATATGTTCCTGAAGAAAAATTACTCTCTTGTAAGCCTTCAAATTTCTCTTTCTGTTCTAATAACAAATTAGTAGAATCAAACTTGTATTCAAATTCTTCACAAGTTTTTAAATTGTAATTGAGCGTATTATCTAATTCATACTTATTTGTTGTAGCTACGCCATATTTTGCCTTAGCTTCATATGAGCCTAAGGTTGTCTCGTCTTTCATCTCAGGTATTGCTGCTGCTTCAAGCTGAGATGCAAAAGTTGCGTAATCAACTTTGTTTGAGTAACTTGAAAAGCCATTCTCTTCAACTTTTAGTCCGCTACCACCACAACTAGCGAGTAACGGGGCCGCTAGCACTAGTGGCAATATTTTTTTAAATTTCATTATATTTTTTTCCTCCATGAAATTTGTTAGCAATAAATTGCTTAAATAAATTCTAGCATTCTATTTTGGTTATGTCTATTATGTAATATTTAATGATTGAGATTCATTTATCAAGATTTATTAAGTTATCGATAATACAAATTACGCTTTTTTTAATGCTTAAATATACATCTAAAAATTTGTTTGTATACCATGGATCCTCAATATATTTATTATTAGTTAATTCACTTAATAGATGGAATTTATTGATATATTTATTAAATGTATATTTAATAATTTGATAATTATATTCATCCATATAGTAAATATAATCTGCATCTATGACTTCATTTTCTTTTAGGATATCTGCTTTATGGATTGGATATTTTTGATGATGATCACTAAGAACTTTCTTCATTTTAGGATATATATCATTACCATATTCTTCATAGGAAAGTGCTCGCGAATAGACGTTTATTTTGTGTGTAACTTTTATTTTTTCAAGATAATTTTTCGCTATTACTTCTGCACATGGAGAACGACATATATTTCCATGACAAACAAAAATGATAGTCTTCATTATTAATGAGTGGCTCTTTCTATGGAAATGATCGAATTTATATTTTTAACAGAGTCGATAACATCTTGAAGGTTATTCGCGTCTTTAACATATATAGTTGCGTTAATGGTCGAAGTTAATGTCGATGGATGATAATGGGCATTAATCGATGTTATTGGAGTTTTCTTTTGATTGAATAAAGAAATAATATCAGCAAGAAGATTGTTTCTATCGCTAGCGTTAATTTTTAAGTCAACTGGGTATGTTGAAGTCTCTAAATTATCTTTCCAGAAAACCGGAATTATTCTATTTTTAGCGTTGATAACATTTGGACAATCTTTGCGATGGACTGTGACACCTTTACCTTTGGTAATATAGCCAACTATCTCATCTCCTGGTATAGGTGTACAACAACTGCCTAAGGTAATAGCGATATTATCTGCACCTTTGACATAGACTGGTGATTTATTATCATCTTTGCGAACTTTTTGTATATTGAATTCCTTTTTTGGTTTGATGTTTAAAAAGTCGATAATCGCTCCTGGAGTTGGATTTTTATTTGACATCATAAAATAAAGTTGATCAAGATCGCTTGCGCCATATTTTTCTAAAACTTTATTTGTGTTGAGATATTTTTTCATCTCGCCTGGACCAATATCGAATGCTTTAAAACTTTCTTCACAAGCTTGTTTTCCTTTTGCAATCTTTTGATCTTTTAAGAAATCAGAGTTTTTCTTCATTAATGCTTTACGAATATGTGATAAAGCAAAATTAGTTGTGGCAATTTTTAGCCATCCTTCGTTTGGAGTGCTGTCTTTTTGTGTTTTAATTTCGACGACATCGCCTGTTTTGAGTACTGTGTTAAGTGAGACCATTGTTCCATTTACTTTAGCACCAACAGCTTGATCACCGACACGAGTGTGGATCTTATAAGCAAAATCAAGTGGAGTTGCTCCAGCAGGGAGATCGACTACTTTACCAAGTGGAGTGAACACATACACATTTGCTTCAAAAATATCATGAGAAAGAGAAGTCATATATTCTTTGGCATCATAATCTTCTTCGGATAAATTGACTAAATCTTTTAACCAATGTAATTTTGATTCGATTTCTTTTTGTTCGACTTTTGGATTGTAGTTACTTCCTTCTTTATATCTCCAGTGGGCGGCGATACCACCTTCCGCTACTTCATCCATGTCTTTTGTTCTTATTTGAACTTCATAGACGTTTCCATCACCGGAAACTATTGATGTATGAAGTGATTGATACATGTTTGGTTTAGGCATTGCGATATAGTCTTTAAATCGACCTGGTATTGGTGAATAAGTCGCATGGATTATGCCTAATATTTCATAGCAACGAAGTTCACTATCGGTAATGATTCTTAGAGCTAAAACATCGTATATTTCATCGAATTTATGATGTTTTAAATACATCTTACGATATATTGAATATATAGATTTAACTCTACTAGAAATAGTGAATGGAATATTATGTTCAAAAAGAATATCTGCAATTCGTTTTTGAAGAGATTCTAATGATTTTGCCCTATTTGTGGTTTTCTCATTTAATAAGGAAACAATTTCATTAAATTTTTCTGGTTCGAGATATTTTAGTGATAAATCTTCTAGTTCACTTTTAATAGTATTAATACCTAATCGATGGGCGATAGGAACAAAGACATCTAATGTTTCTTTAGATAGTGTTACTTGTCTATCATTACTTAAAGAATCAAGTGTTCTCATATTGTGCAATCGATCAGCGAGTTTTATCAATATAACTCGCACATCTTTTGCCATTCCTAAAAAGATTTTACGATGGTCTTCTGCGACAAAATCTTCTTCTTTTTTGTGGGAAAGTTTCATTCTTTGAATTTTGGTCAAAGAATCAACCATCATTGTGACATCTTCACCAAATAATTTTTTTATGTCTTCTAGCGATGTATTTGTGTCTTCTACAACATCGTGGAGAAGCGCTGCAATTAAGGTAGATGGACCACATTGAAGTTCCGCTAAAACATAGGCTACTTCGATGAGATGATGAATGTAGGGTTCACCGCTTTTGCGGAATTGATCTTTATGTTTTTCTTTCGCAAAATTATAAGCTTCTTCAATTTTCTTTCTTGAAGTAGGATTTGTAATATAAACAAAATATTTCTCTTGAAGTTCTTCAAAAGTGTGAAGTTTATTGGTAGATGTATTTGTCTTATCTATATCCATTACTTTATAAGTGTATCACAAAAAATTTTTATTTTATAAAGATAGTGAATCCAATCATTTTATTAATTAAATAAAAAGTCATGTCCATGTTTTAGGAAATAAACAGTTAATTTCCGGGTCTTTAACAGTTAATTGAATTATTTTAAA
>CAVIPP010000134.1:833-3624 GCA_963644615.1 Oscillospiraceae bacterium | reverse complement strand
GATTGCTCTTCTAATATATCATCTATTTCTTGCTGAATAATGGCAATTTTGTTATTGTCGCCCTTAATGTAAATACATTGTTCGCTTGAGGTATCAGTCGACATTTTTATTCTAAAGAAAATTTGCGGTTTTAAGTTATCTCTAAATTCATAAATTTTGATAAGCAATATATCGGCGGCAAACCAAGCTTTACTATTAACTAGTAACAGGTTCAAGTTTTTCCTTGATTCGGCATTATGATCATTATAAATGCTCGCCAATTGTCGCTTAGCACCAGGATAGTCAAAAAATAAGTATGTATATTTGACACCCTGAGACAAGTTTCTCTCTACTAAAGGAAAAATTTGACCTCCCTTAATGTCGTCGGTTGTATTTGTTGCAATCAATGTTAATTTTTTTAAATCTCGCGATATTCTTTCTTCGTATACTCGCAATTCTTTTGGAGAAAATAAAATGCTTTTGCCCCATCCTAAATTCTCAAGTAGTTCCCTAAGCTTTTTAAGTTGCTTTTCTTCATTATTTATTGAACATCCGCGTTCATCAAGCCATTTTGATATTTTGCTTAAATTTGATTTATAATCTCCATCAGTCCATGATAAAAGAGAGTTATGACCGTTGATAATTTGAAAATGTAAACCTCTAAAGAATGTTTCTTGTTCCTTTCCTACTAAGGTATTTCCTGCATAATAAAAATTAAAATCATTTCGATTTCTCATATTTCTATTGATTAAATCATAAAAAGAATCGACTTCTTCTCTGATTTGCGACGCTTGTTCACCGGCATCGTTACCAAGCCTACCTGAAGAACTTCTCGGAACCGAATCATTTACTATCGCAAGAAAGCATTGACTATCATCGACTATCTCCCATGTTCGATTCCACTGTATGTCTTTATCTTCTTCAGAAAAAGCATAATTGTGTAAATATATGACATAGCCTTTTTCACGTAAGACATCACATATTTCCTTTGCTACTTGATATGTTCCATCAGGGCTATTTGTTCCATGATAGGCAATAAATAAATCGTATTTTTTATTTGACATCGTTTTTTACCTCTCCTATTTGTCTAGCGGGCACCCCGGCTACAATTTCGAATTCGTAAGTATCTTTATTAACAACCGATCCAGCACCAATAATAGAACCTTTTTTTAAAGTAACTCCAGGTAATATTATTGCACCAGCGCCTATCCATACATCATCTTCAATAACTATTTGTTTTCCAGTTAAACATAATCTAGTCTTTGGATTTTTAGGATGTGTTACAGGCGATATCACAACATTAGGGCCAATAAAAACATTTGATCCGATAGTGACTTTATATGTATCTAAAATTGTTAAATTAAAATTGAAATAACAATTACTGCCTATTGAAATATTGAAACCATAGTTACAAGAAAAACCATTTTTTATAATGTTATTGTTACCATATGAAGAAAAAAGCAATTTAAATAGCGAATTTCTTAGCTTTGATTTAAAAGATAAAAAATTGATTAGTCTAACTAGTTTATAACACCTAATTTGTTTTTTCTGCAAAAAAGAATCAACAAAAAAATCATTACCTTCTTTCATTTTTTGAAACGATTCCGATTGATGATGGCGCATAATTTTTGGTCATTAATGATACGTTAAAACAAAATGACCATACCTCCCCGTTCATATGTTGATACATTTATTTGACATCTATATTTTCTCATTTTATTAGATATGTTCATTTATTGTTTAATCGAATTTTGAATTTACGCGCAAATACATGTATTTCATATAAGATTTTATTTGTTTTAGAAAATCTTATGTCAATAAGAGAAACACGAAAACTTGTACTTATTATTTTAACAAGTTAGCAAATTGTTTTGATAGCCTTTTTTTATATTTAGACATTTAATAGCAGTTAATCCGTTAATGGCATTGGGAAGATGTATTCATCATTTGCTTTCTTTACCTATGAGGTGCCTTACTTTCTAATTGCCGATAGCAACAACATTTTCTCCTAGCCAAGTGTAGTCTCTAATGGACACGGGTTCCGTATAACAAATTCCTTTTGCACGCATGGTATAATCTAAAGAATATCCGATGATAAAGTTGATCCAATTCTTACATATTTTCCTATATAAACATCATCCATATCTAAAATGATTGCGGAATAATTAATAATGGCATTTTTACCAATATGAATTTTTGACTCTGTTGCAATAAAACGCTGCATATATTTTGCTATATACCTCTCTAAAAAAGGCTCAATGCATTAAATGTCAAATTTATCATCCAGAGATATATTATTATAAGTTTGAGAAATTCCCTTGCACGTAATTTTCATTTTTTTAAATTCTCATCACCGCCGAATTATTTGTTATGTGCGTTCATCATCCATATTTTCAAATAATTTTTTGTTATTTTTATATAAAATTGGCACTATTCCAAGTTCTTTTAAATTTTTAAGATTTTTTTCGTTATCATCAATCATATATGCGTGAGAATACTTATTTTCATATTTCTTAAGACACATCAAGTACGCCTCTTTATCAGGTTTAGCGATTTTGACTTCTCCAGAAATAAAGACATCATCAAAGTGGCCGAATATAAAGTTATTGTTTCCGAAAAGCATCTCAAATAATCCAACCGGAGCATTTGTAAGAAGAATGACAATGTTATTCTCGCGAAGCTTATCTATATAAGAAAGCAATTCATAATTAATCTTCAATAAAGACTTCCACTCGGAAATAATCTCATCGCTTCTTATATCCGTGAAATCGGATTGAATTTCATTAACAATATCCTTTATATTCTTTTTTCC
>CAVIPP010000134.1:0-823 GCA_963644615.1 Oscillospiraceae bacterium | reverse complement strand
CCTCTGTCTTTTCCAAATCTCGAAGTAAACCAAATTGGTGCAATTTCGCCAAGGACTACTCCAAAGCAATCAAATATATATAATTTTTTCATTTGGTACCTATTGATTTTGCTAATTCGATTTTATCGCCATATTTGTTAATGATATCAGTAAGATATTTATTATTTGGACTTTCATTTATTATCGCGTGAATACCTTCATCTGAAAAATCAGCCAATTTTTCTTCTAAAACTAAACCGCATTTTGAGTCATCGAATGCAAAATAAGTTATTTTTGAGTTATTGGCAACAATTCTTTTTGTCACTGCCTCTTCATTTGTATGAGTAGAAATTCCATCTTGACAAGAAGCACCATTGGCTCCAATAAAAGCGATATCAAATTTACCTATTTTGTTAATAAGATGTTCAATATCATTCGCTGAATCGAAACTAACAATTGCTTTCGTATTTAATCTAACCACGCCTCCAGGAACATATAAGGTTACAGGAGAAGAATATTGATCATAACCTAGGTTCACACACGCATCAGCAATTCTACTAGCGTGTTCAGTAGAATTAACAACTAGTTTTAGCCCATTTAATGTGTGAGAATCAAGTCTCTTACATATGATATCAACTAAATGTAGCATAGTTGAACCAGCATCTATAAAAATAGTTTGCCCATTCCGAATATGTTTAGAAGCAGCATAAGCAATTGCTTTTTTATTATTTGATTCCATATCATTTTTCCAATATGAATGCTCTTCAACAAGATAAACTTGATAACCATCATAATAAACTCCGCTGAGTTTGCTACAAACCTGCTTAAGTAAATCTGGAAACTC
>CAVIPP010000133.1:0-3649 GCA_963644615.1 Oscillospiraceae bacterium | reverse complement strand
GTTTTATATTTTAGATAAGAATGAGAAGCCAATAAAAATAATGGCTCGATATCATCAATATTTCGGTGTCCTTAAATCGTTGGAATCTATTTTGAAAGTTGTTAAACCTCATGGTGATGGAAAAGCTGGTATTATTTGGCATACTCAAGGAAGTGGAAAATCTTTCTCTATGGTCATGCTTGCCCATAGGCTTCTTATTAATAATTTTTTAAATGTGCCTACTATTGTTCTTTTAACGGATAGGATTGATTTAGATGACCAGCTATATAAAACATTTTTTAGTGCTCGTAATTATTTAAAATGCGATCCTCAAATTGCAACTTCCAGAGAAGACTTGGTTAAGATAATATCAAAGATTAAACAAGGTGGAATTATATTAACTACTGTAGGAAAATTCGATAAAGAAAACCTTCCAAAAAATGAACGCAACAATATTATTGTTATGACAGATGAAGCCCATAGAGGTCATTATGGTATTTATGAAACTGTTCATTACGTTAAAGATAAAGAAACAGAAGAGATTGAAGCTGTGTTCAAATATGGCGTTGAAAAATATATTCGTGATGCTTTGCCTAATGCTACATTTATTGGTTTTACAGGAACTCCAGTATCTACCAAAGATAAACAGACAACTGATATTTTTGGCGATATTATAGATGTTTATGATATGACCCAATCTGTGATTGACGGCTCAACAGTTAAACTTTATTATGAATCAAGATTGGCTAAAGTTTGGACAAACGATGAAGTGTTAAAACAAATTGATACTTACTATAACGACTTAGAAGAAAGCGGTAGAGCCGACAAATTATCCATTGAAAAATCTAAAAAAGAAATGGCGAAAATTAAAGTCATTCTTGAAGATGACGATATGATAGATCTTTTTGCTCGAGATATATTGAATCATTATGACGAAAGAAAAGGATTCCTAAACGGTAAGGCGATGATTGTTTGTCAAACTAGAGTGGCTGCTGCAAAAATGTACAAGCGTATCCTAGAATTAAGACCAAACTATAAAGATAAAACTATTTTAGTTGTTACTGAGTCAAATAAAGATAACGAAGAACAGCGAAAACTATTTGGCAATTCCGATTACCGAAAAGAATTAGGCGAAGAATTTAAGAAAGATAATTCCAAATATAAAATAGCGATTGTTGTCGATATGTGGCTCACTGGTTTTGATGTTCCTGATTTAGACGTAATGTATTTTATTAAACGACTTAAATCATATAATTTAATGCAGGCTATTGCTCGAGTTAATCGTGTTTATCCTGGAAAACCATATGGATTAATTGTTGATTATATAGGACTGAATAAAGCACTTGAAGAAGCTTTGACTGAGTACACTGATAGAGATAGAGCTACCAATGTTCAAGATATTAAAAAAGAAATCTACAACATATTAGTTGAGAAATTGAGTATTTTAGATGAATGGTTTGTTAATATTGATAGAAGTGGTTTTTATACAACTGATTCATTAAAGAGACTGACCGCTATTCAAATTGGTGCTCAATTTATTCTTGAAGATTTAAAACGTGAACAAAGTTTTATGAATGATTTATCGCTTGCCGTTAAACAATGCTTTGTTGTGTGTGGTGGTATAACAACTGAACAGCAAAAAAATAACATTTATTATTATTTAGCAATTAGAAGTTACATATTGAAACTAAGAGCGAGTCCCGGGCCTATATCAATCAAGGAAATGAACGAATACGTTTCTAATCTTTTAGCGGACGCTATTAAAGGTGACGAAGTAAAAGTTCTCACAAAAAGACAAGATGAAACAATCAACGTTATTGAACTATTAAGTGCTGAACGTATTGAAGAATTGAGGAAAAAGAATCCTCCATTAATATTTGTAGAAATTGTCAAGAAATTGTTAGAAAGAGCAATTGCTGAATCTCGTAAGAACAACTATTTTAAATCACAAGAATATTCGGCTAGATTACGAAAAATCTTAGAAGCTTACAATGATAGAGACGCTACCTTTGTTGCTGAATCAACAATTGTTGGACTTGTTAATTTTGCTAGTGAAATGGTCGCTGACGAAAAAGAAGCAGAATCCTTAGGCATTACTGGTCGAGAAAGAGCGTTTTATGATGCTTTGATTAGAGATAAATCAGCTGAAGAATTATTAAATGATGAAACGTTAAAGCTTATAGCAGTAGAGTTAAGAGTGATAGTTGAAGAATATGCCACAACAGATTGGGCAAACAAAGAATCTACCAGAGCTAAAATGAGAACAAAAATTAAAGAATGTTTGAAAAAATATAATTATCCGCCAGAGTATAGAAAACGCGCAATCGACGATGTAATTAAACAGGCTGAATATATTATGAATGAGTAATTTCACATATTAGGACCCACCAACCATATGAACACTAACCACGGTTATATCTACATTCTCACCAACCCTTCTTTTAAGGAATACGTAAAAATTGGCTATGCCGATAATGTTGAAGAACGTGTCGCACAGCTTAATAGAACTGAATGCACTCCATTTGGCTTTAGAATTTATGCTACTTACGAAGTTGAAGGAAGACTTAAAGATTTACCAGTACATGACTTAATCGATAAGTTTCGACCTGATTTAAGAAGCGTTGATAACATTGATGGAAAGTTGCGTATTCGTGAATTTTATGCAATGTCACCAGAAGAAGCGCTGGATATATTAACTCTAATCGCCAAGATTAACTCACTAGAAGAGAATATTCATGTTTACTCTAAATCAAAAGAAGAAAAAGCGGATGAAAAGATAGCTAACAAAATTAAAGAGCAAAGCGTTAACCGTCATCACTTCAAAGATATCGATTTTAGCTCGAGTTTAACTGGTAAAACTTATATTGGACGAACAAGAGCAGACGGCACATTAGCAATCATTGAGAAAGATACAAATATTGAAATTCCCAATAATGCTAGACCATCAAAGAAATCCATCATCGGTCAAGCGATTCTCGACTTAGGTGGTTCAACAGTAAAAGATGACACACTTTATCAACGCTACAAAATATTGACTAAATTAATTCTTAAATAGATCTATAGAAGCCTACATAGCCGCCACTAAGCACTCGTGCTGTCCGGCATTCAAGTACCTATGGGCCGTAATAGATAGCTGTACGCCAGCTAGTTGGGCGAATACTAGTAGGTCCGCTCCTTGACCTTAGAACGAAGGGGCTTTTTTATTGCTTGTTAGCCTCATCAACCTCAACATTCCATTGGCGACCAAATAACGCACCAGATTGGGGATATAGTTGAACGACTTTGTTTTCGTAGAGTATTCTCTGGGTATCTGCGTTTTCTTTATCTACTTTATCAAACGCAATAAATACTTGTTTGTTTTCTAGTTGACTATATAGCTTAAATAAAACGCTTATAGTATCCGAACTAATATTTCCAAACATAATTGAATCATGAGCAATAGCTGGTACTTTAGTTTCTTTTAATATCGATAAATCAAAAAGAATAACACCTTTAAACCTAGTCCCAGTTCCGGTATCGCCTGGGGTATAAAAAGCATAACTATTTAAACCGTTAATTTCTAATTGCGGTGGAACTTTTGAACCGTCAGTGAAATTGCTGTTAAATTCTGCCATATTGATTATTTGCACGCTTGAGAACACCCCTCTTGCAAACTTGGGAACAGTAAAAA
>CAVIPP010000132.1:0-3705 GCA_963644615.1 Oscillospiraceae bacterium | reverse complement strand
CAACTTTATGGGTAGAGCTAAGCAATTAGATGATAATAATCCTTCAAATATTAATAATGAACAAATAATGATTTTTATTGTTTTATGTGGATCATTATTAGTTATTGCTTCGTTTTCTATTTATTTATTTAAACCTTCTAGATATAAATCTCATTAGTGTTTTTCAACTAATTATAGCTAATTATATTGTGTTGAATTTTATTATTATAGATAGAATAATTATTGTTAGTTATGGCAAAAAAATATACTTTACCTCGACACACAAATTTAGCAAAACAAACAACTAGATTTGGTGCTGCAATTGTTGATTTAGCTCTCGTTGTGTTTGCTTTTTTTGTTTTTTATTATGGTGTATTTAATCTTCTAGTTGGTAATTTTGTAATTAATCCTATTCAATCAACACTATATTCATATCAATATCAATCAAATTTAGTTACAAGTGATAGCGAAGACAATATTGTCATTTGGAAAAGTGACGATAATTACAAAGTCTATGATGATGCAATGCAATATTTTTATTTTAATTATTTAACTGGTAATGAACCTTCTATAAAAAAAGATTCATATCCAATTAATTATGTGGCCTCTCCTAATTATGATGAAATTTTTTATAACGAAGATGGATCAACTTATAAATTGAAGGATTATTTTACAGTTGATTGGTATAACACAAATATTTTAGGTATTTCTCGAGATGACCCAGATGCGGAAATGTCACAATGTTATTTTACTTATGTAAGTGTCGATGGAATTTATGATAAATCTCAAGTCGGTGTTCCACGTAAACAAAGATATTCTAGTGAAAATAATCAAACAGTTGAAATTACTCAAACGGATTTAGCTATTTATTTAGGTAAAAAATATGAGAACAGTTTTCACACCTTAACGAATTTCTCTTTTTATTCATCTAAAGCTAATTTAGTGAATTTCTATACTGGTGTTGATGTAGCGTCTTCATTAATTCTTTCTGGAATAATCTTTTATGTTGTTATTCCTTTAATTAGAAAAGATGGTGCAAGTATAGGTAAAATTATTTTTAAATTAAGACTTGCGCATATTTCTGGTTATTCCTTTCATAAATATCAATTATTGTTTAGGTTTGTTCCATTTTTAGTTACTGTTTTATTTGTCTGTTTAGTCCCACTTGGTTCAATCTATAGTGTAGTCTTAATTATTGCAGTGATGTTTTTAGTCTCATTTGCGTTAGCGATGGCTTCTCCAAAAAAGACATCATTGCATGATTTTATTGCTCAAACAATTGTTGTTTCTTCTGATTCACTTATTTTTGATAGCTCCGCTGATGAGGAAGCTTATGAAATTAGTGAAGGCGAATTTATAAAAGAAGAATCGTGTGGTGAAGAGCCAGCAATTTCATATGAAAAATAATTATTTATGAAGAAGATCGTTATTGCGTCTATTGGTAAGAGATTATTATCAGGAATAATTGATGGATTTCTTTTTGTTTTTATTTGGCTTGCTTTATCCATGTTAGTTATGACTCCAATAATGAATTCCACGATGCATTATGATTCAAATATGGTTCTTGGCTATCAATATCAAGCAGCGTCCCATCTTTATGTGATTCGTCAATCTATTGATGAAGCCACTAATGAACAACAAATTATTGAAGTAAAAGATTATTCTGAAAAACTTAATGCTGAAAAAACTAGTGAATTAATGCCTATTAACGAATATGCATATTTTGATTCCAATTATTTACTTTCACATCTTCAATATTTTTATTGTAATTATTTAACAGGAAAAAATATTGAACTTCCGAACAATACATCTAGTAAAACTTACGATGCTATTAATGACAATTTTGTAGCGCCTAATTATAATGACGAAATTACACTTCTTGATGAGACTACTGGAATTCCTAGTGAGCATTATACATATGAATGGTTTTATAAAAATAGGCTCGATAATAGTGAGATGTATGAATGGGATAATAGTGAATCAGTTTATAAAATTAAAGATGGCGTTGATAATGAATCGTCTTTAACTTTTTTAAAAAATAAGGTTGTCGTAGCGCAGAAAGACTTATATTATCAAAACTTCTATGTTTCATTAAATAATTCAATTAAAGTATCTCAACTTCTTATTATTCTTATTCCTTTTATATTTGATTTATTGTTCCTATATTTCTTATTTCCACTGACATTAAATAATGGTGCTACATTAGGAAAACTATTCACCCATTTAGGACTTGTTAACAAAAATGGATATAAGGTTAGTAAGCCTCAAATTTTACTAAGATCGTTATTTTTCTCATTCGAAATATCTTTATTCACTTTTATAGTTGGAATTGGTTTTACATCAATTGCGACTCTTTGTGTTGGAGTGTTAATACTAGCTATCATCGCCTTAATAAATAAAGATCATCGTACTTTACATGATTTTATTGCAGGCACTGTTGTGATAGACACTACCAAATCAATCTGGTTTAAAAACGCTGATGAAGAAGCTAGATATAAAGAAAGTCTAGATAATAAGATGGCTAAATATACTTCTAAAAAGGTCGAACAAAAAGGAGTTATTCAAATAGGCTCAACAATTGTTGATGAAAACCTTAATAACGAAATTGCTCAATCTAAAACTAATAGTAAAAATTAATTTTTGTATCAAAAAACATTAGATATTACGTAAAACAAGTCAATAAATTAACAAAAGTATTAAATTAAATAAATACACTTTATTTTTCTTTAGCAGTTATTTTATAACTATGATATTATCTTTATGTAGTATACGGCTACGTAAAATACACCATAGGAGGTATATATTACATGGAAGTAAGAATTCAAAATCTTACCAAAACCTTCGTCGGCAAAAAAGGTGTTGAAACAACCGCTGTTAATAAAATGAGCTTTACAATACCTGACGGAAAACTCGTCGGTCTTTTAGGCCCTTCTGGATGTGGTAAATCGACAACCCTTTATATGATTGCTGGGTTGCATAAACCTACCGACGGTCACATATGGTTTGGTGAAGACGATGTTACTAATCTTCCTCCAGAAAATCGTGGTATTGGCCTAGTTTTCCAAAACTATGCTTTATATCCACATCTTTCTGTAAGACAAAACATCGAATTTCCACTCGATAATGTGCGTTTTCCTGGTCCATTTGGAAACGAAGAAAATCGTATATCGGACATAAAATCTGATAAAAAACAATCTGAAAGAGATTTAAAAGAAGCTGAAAAGCAAGTCGCTAAATCAACTAAAGAAATTGCTAAGGCTGAATCTAAACTTGTTAGCGCTAATGAGAGTGGCGATTTAGAAGTTATCAATCACTGGAATGAAATTGTTAATAACCACAAACGCTTAATTGAAAGTTCAAAGAATAGAATTGCTAATATTAAAATGCATTTAGAAACTCTTGAAAGCGATATGGTTCAAGCTTATAAAGCATTAGAAGATGCTAAGGCAAAATATCAACAACTTAAGATTGATGATCCTGAAGCAGCTCGAATTCTTGCTCGTCGAAAACTTTCGAAAGAAGAAAAAGATACAATCGCTTTAGAAATGGCGCGTATCGTTGATATCGAGAAATATCTTGACCGTAAACCAAAAGAACTTTCTGGTGGTCAACAACAACGTGTTGCTATTGCCCGTGCCTTATCAAAAAAACCACGAGTCCTTTTACTTGATGAACCTTTATCAAACTTAGATGCTCGTCTTCGTTTACAAACTCGTGAAGAAATTA
>CAVIPP010000131.1:2088-3722 GCA_963644615.1 Oscillospiraceae bacterium | reverse complement strand
TAAGAAATAAAGATTGCTATAAAGCATACCTATTTTTTTGAATTCAATTTCAAAAATATTGTGTGCTATATCTAGCTTAATTATTGTTTCTTAATTTATAGAAAGGAAAAGTTTATAAAAAATGAACAAAAAACAAAAAAGTGGAATAATCTTAACTTCACTAGCCGCGATTGCTGCTGCGGGTTCTCTTATTGCTGGATCAACGTATGCTTTATTCACATCTGAGAGTAAGACCAATATTGCCGTTACATCTGGTAAGGTTGAGGTGACTGCAACAGTCGAAGGTTTACAAACATATTCTGGTAAGGATTTAACTGGAGATGTGGAAACTGACGCGACTAGGATTTATAAGACTGATTCAACTGAATTAGGCGGTGAAAATGGAACCTTTGCTAATGGAGGAACGGCTACCTATACTGATGGCACTCTTACATTAGATAAGATGATGCCAGGAGATAAAGTTACATTTAATATCAATATTACAAACAATAGCAATGTAGCGATTAAATATTGCATTAAGATTACTTCATCTAATGACACTGGTTTATTTGATGCTTTAGAAGTAAATATCCCTGATCATTCTGTCAATGGTGATATCGTTTGGAAATCTCTTGCTTATGATGCAACAAATACTTCAATTGCAAATATCGAGGATTGTAGCATATTCCTTCCATCAACCAAGGGTGATGATTACCAAGACAAGAAATGTGATATAACCATCAGTGTTGAAGCAATTCAAGGAAATGCAAAAACTGAAGATATTCATTATGTTCATAACGAAAACGAATTAAAAAATTGTTTTAAAACAGTTAAAGAAGGTTCGAATATTGTTTTATCCGATGATATTTCTTTAACTTATGGTGGAAATAATGCAGCAGGAACTCCTGATACATATTTATGCGCTAAAGATGTAACTATTGATTTGAATGGCAAGACAATTACAACAAATATTCCTAATGGTGAGGTTTTGTATGCTCTTTCGATTGCTGCAGATAATGTTACTTTGAAAAACGGCAAAATTGCGGCAGGTGTTAATTCTTCAGGCGTAACGATCAGTTATCCTTTGCAAATTACTGCTGGTTCTAAAAATGCTACACTTGAAAATTTAGAAATTACTGGTGGCGTTTATGTTTGTGGATATGGAACTACCGCAATTATTAGAAATTGTAAAATTACTGCGACAAACTATTACGACATTTATTCGGTTCCTCAGACTACAGTAACAATTGAAAGTGGCGAATTCATTGCGAAAAGTGGATCGGTTCATTTCTTTATGCAAACATCAGATGATTCAATTATTTTAAATGGCGGAACATTTGAAAATAATACATGTTATTATTCAGGCAATGGAACTCTTACAAACAACGTTTCAACTATTACAGTAATTAAGAAATAATAATTTTTAATAGTTAAAAAATCAGAAGTGGTGTCATTCCTTAAATGAATTCATCACTTCTTTTCTTTTTGGCTCTGCGAAATTAAATATGGTTTTATCTTCTCTATCATCAATATAAAATATGTCTATTTAAATTCGATAATATTCGCTAAATTGAGATTATATTTTTCCACTAATTCGAATGCTTTATTAATGCAATCAATATTATTGATATGACTTGGTGAATGTGCATCTATAC
>CAVIPP010000131.1:0-2078 GCA_963644615.1 Oscillospiraceae bacterium | reverse complement strand
CATCTATACCGATAACTACTTTAGCGCCATACTCGCCCACTAATTTAAAAAATTCATCATATGGGTAAAAGTGATTACTTTTCTCACCTATTTGATTTATATTTCCATTAAGTTTATAGCGAATTCCTCCGCAATTGATTTCTAATGGAATATCTAATTTAATACTTTCAAATATGATTTTTTTCATATTTTCCATTATTTCATCAGTTATGACATCGACACTATTAAGAATCATATCCGGATGAGCAACATAAGAAAATAAATTTGTATTCATTGCAATAATGACTTCATCGATATATTTGTTAACGTTATTAATGTCATTATGGACATCATTAAAGAATACGTATTGATTATTTTTGTCAAAAAAGCAATGTTGTCCCAAAATAAAATATTCAATTCCTTTTGATTTCAACTCTAAATAATAATCATTAAATTCACTATAATATTCACTTTCATAGCCGACATGAATTTCAATTTTATCTTTGAATTTTTCTTTGAGATTATTTATTGAAGAAATATAGTCATTAATATCAGAGGTATTTTGTCTCATTCCTTTTTGAGGACGACTTGGAAATGGGATATGATCAGAAAAACCCAATATTTTAAATCCGTTATCGATTGCTGTGGTGACATATTCTTCGTCACTACCTAAAGCGTGTCCACATCGATATGTATGAGTGTGATAATTGTTGATTAACTTTTTCATAAAAATCCATATAAAAGAATATTCCATAAATCTAATAATTCAATTTTTTTGTTTAATAAAGTAATGAATTAATAATTATTTTGTTTTAAAAGTCTTTATTCAATAAAATATTGATATGGAGGACTTGTAAATGTCTAATCGATTTATATTAAACGAAACATCTTATCATGGTCATGGTGCTATTAATAACATCGTGAACGAAATCAATGCGAGAGGATTTAAGAAAGCTCTTGTTTGTACAGATCCAGATTTACTTAAATTTGGTGTCACTAAGAAAGTCACAGACTTACTTGATGAAGCAAAAATTGCTTACGAATTATATTCTAATATCAAACCAAACCCAACTATTGAAAACGTAACTAGTGGTGTTAAAGCATGTAAGGACGCTAAAGCGGACTTCATTATCGCTATTGGTGGTGGTTCTTCAATGGATACCGCGAAAGCGATCGGTATTATTATCACTAACCCAGAATTCGGAGATGTTAGAAGCTTAGAAGGTGTTGCACCTACTAAAAAGCCTTGTTTACCAATCATTGCTGTTGCCACAACTGCTGGTACAGCGGCTGAAGTTACAATTAACTACGTCATTACTGATGTTGAGAAAAAACGTAAATTCGTCTGTGTCGATCCTCACGATATGCCAATCGTCGCTATCGTTGATCCAGATATGATGGCCAGTATGCCAAAAGGCTTAACCGCTTCTACTGGTATGGACGCTCTTACTCACGCTATCGAAGGTTATATCACTCGAGGTGCTTGGGCAATGTCAGATATGTTCCATCTTAAAGCCATCGAACTTATTGGTAAAAACTTAAGAAAAGCTGTTAATAATGATCCTGATGGCCGAGAAGGTATGGCCCTTGGTCAATATATTGCTGGTATGGGATTTAGCAATGTTGGTCTAGGCATTGATCACGCGATGGCACATACATTATCAGCGTATTATGATGTTCCTCACGGAGTTGCGTGTGCAATGTTACTTCCTATCGCTATGGAATTTAACGCTGATGTAACAGGTACAAAATATAAAGATATTGCTGAAGCTCTTGGAATAGACACTACTAACATGAGTGAAAAAGAATATCGTAAAGCCGCTATTGAGGCTGTTAAAAAGCTTTCAGTGGATGTTGGTATTCCAACAAAATGTGAAAAAATTGTCGCTAGTGATTTATCTTCCCTTGCTTCTGATGCATTAAAAGATGCTTGCTATCCAGGTAATCCAAAAGAAGCTTCTCATGAAGAAGTTGTCGCATTATTTGAAAAATTAATGTAATTAATCAATAAATACTAAGGGACTTCATAAATTAATGTGATGTCCCTTTTATTTATGTTTTAACTCTTCTATGTTATTAGCAAAATAGCACCTTAAAAT
>CAVIPP010000130.1:0-3747 GCA_963644615.1 Oscillospiraceae bacterium | reverse complement strand
CGTGGTCCTAGTCGCATTTACTAGTGTCACCGCTATCGGGGGATATATGCTTATTCATAAAAGAAAAGAAAATTAAATAATACATATATCTATCTTTGGGAGTGGTAATTATTCCACTCCTTTTTAATAGATGAATATTATAAACGAGCTGTTTAGGATATTAGGTCCACTACTAAGACAAATAACTTCTAATAAGATAAAAGCTAAATGAGCAAATAGATTTTCTAGTGCTTGGCACTATTAAATTAATATGCGCTAATTTTAACTATATATCTTACTAGGAGGTTTTTAATATGGTATACGGATATATAAGAGTGTCAACTGATGTACAAACAGTTGAGAATCAAAAATTTGAAATAAATAATTTCGCTTTTTCAAAAAGTCTTAAAGTTGATGAATATATTGAAGAGACAATTTCAGGAACTAAAGAATATTCTAAACGTAGACTTGGGAAATTACTTAAAAAACTTAAAAGAGGAGATACATTAATATGTTCTGAATTATCTAGGTTAGGTCGATCGCTATATATGGTGATGGATATCCTTAATCTATGTCTAACTAAAGGTGTCATCATCATAACAATTAAAGATAGATTTACTTTAGGTGATGATATTGAGTCTAAAGTTTTAGCGTTTGCTTTTGGGCTTAGTGCCGAAATAGAAAGAAAACTAATTAGTCAAAGAACTAAGGAAGCATTACAAAGAATCAAAGCCGGAGGAAAAGTACTAGGTAGACCAAAAGGAAGAAGAAGTCGAACTAGAAAATTAGAAGATGTCGATGATGAACTATATAAATATATTAAGTCAGGAAGAACATATACTTGGGTAGCCCACAAATACCAATGTTCTAAATCACTTGTATATCAATATATTAAAAAGAATAGGTATAGAAGTCCGTGGAATCATTTATAATCTAGTTCAAATCCGAAAGCTTGCTGAAAAATAAAATGCACGAATGCAAGTAACCAAATTTAGTCAACCTGTTTTAATTTAGATAGATCAATCGTTGGTATATTGCCGTTTATTTTATCTTTATTAATAAACATACACATATAAATAGGCAAATACTTTATTTTTCCATTACTAGAAACATTTTTATTGGTAAAAACATAGGCATATTCATAATTAAAAGAAACGTTATTCATTAAGTTAGATAATGCGTTGTGGCGTTTATAATCTTTTCCGCTTTTAACTTCGATAGGAATAACTTTGTTGTTCTTTTCGATTAAAAAATCTATTTCTCCTCTTTTTTTATCGTTGTTATAAAATATTGAGAATCCATGAGCGGTTAATTCTTGAGCGACGGCTTGTTCGTAAAGCATTCCGTAATTTATATTTAAATTGCTCGATAGTAATGCTTTTTGATTGCCTTCGAACAATTTATAAGATAGTAAGCCAACATCTAAATAAAATAGTTTAAACAAACTTCTTTCTTTGCTGGCTAATAATGGATATATGGGATTATCGACGTTATAAGCAATTAAAGAAACTCCACTGTTAAGAAGCCAAATAAATGATGATTCATAATTATAAAATCTATTTTTTTGATTTAACGATTTTAAAATGAAGCGTTTATTTTGTGAGTTAAGTTCACTAGGAATTAAATTATAAATATCTTCAATTAAAAATTTCTCATTTTTGTCATATTTAGCAATATCTTTTAAATAACCATTATCAATATTATTAAAAACGAGATTAATCTTTTGAAGATTATTAGTTTGAAGATAGGTATTAACAACTTCTGGCATTCCACCGATAAGTAAATACAAATTAAATAATTTTATCATTTGCAAATGAATTACTTCATCAATAGGAGTAAAAGTTTCAAAAGCTTCCTTTAAAAGTTTTATAATTTTTGGACTAATTCGACATGCAAGTGCAAATTCTTCAAAATCTAGAGGATAAATTGTGATAACGCTCATATAAGAGACAGGGAATGATCTAATATTTTTAAGTTTTACACCCAATAATGAACCTGACAAAATATACCTAAAATCACTATTTTCTTGGAGCCATTTAATTGTAGTAATTGCATCGTTTGCTTCTTGAATTTCATCGATAAATATTATCGTCTTGCCTTCAAGAAATTCTTTATCAGCAAAAATAGTCAATCTTAAAAAGAATTCAGATGAATTTTTGCATTGATTAATAGACTCAAGCAAATCAATTTGCTTAATGAGATTGAATTCTACGAATGGTATGTTTTCTTTGCTTAAAAACTCCTCTATGAGGGTAGTTTTCCCGGTAGAGCGCGCTCCATCGACAAGAAGAGATGGTGTTGAACTTTTATACCATTCCTCAATTTTTTTGTATGCCTTCCTATCCAAAAATTTAGTACTCATTGCATTTTTCCAACCAAATTATAATGCTATTTTTACATTTTTCCAACCTTTTTTTAACCAAATTATTACACTTTTCCAACCTTTAATTTATATTCTTTATAAAAAATATCTTCTTTGGTTAATACTTTTATATTTTTGTTTTCAATTACTTCTTTGATGGCTTCATTGATTGGTAATGAATGTAAAACATCATAGTTATCAACTAAATAAGATGGAGATACAAGATAATAAATTTCCTTAGAGGATAAATTGGTGAGATAAGAAAACATTCGATAAAAATAACCTATGTAATGAATATGATAATAAGATAGTAATTTTCCTCTAGTAGTTTTAATTTTGCTACTAATTTCTATGAATATATCACATTGATTTATATCACTTTTATAAATATTGAGTTTATCTAAATCTCTTGATTGAATAGATAACATAAAAGATTTAATAAAAATTAATGATGGGATATTCTTATCGATACTTTTCATAAATATATGTGCCTGCATAACACATAAATTGTGTCCTAATTCATCAACGTTTCTTAAAAAGTTCATCGATGTATTTTCCCTTTCTACGGTATTCACTAATTGCTAACTGGGCTTTGTTATAGCCATCATTAGAGATGGTCTTCTTATTATTTAAATAATCTTTCTTTTCTTTTTTGCATAAATAATGGCGATCAATTTGCTTTAATTGTGATACTGCTTTATTAGATTTTAATAAATATTGAAAGCCGAGATGATATGCACTCAAGGCATGAAGACATTGTTCATCGCTAATTGATTTGAGTGCAAAAGAATTAAGAGTCTCATACATTTGATTATCGGCGATTGGAGCAACAATCACATCAGCGGACTCAATCTCTTCAACAATCTTGTTAACTTCATCACTTAAGACATATCCATCAAATAGACCACGATAATATAAAATCGCTAACATCCATTTTCTATCAACATCAAACCTAATGACTTTTAAATTAGATAAATCTAAGTAAAAACTATACACGAAACCATATGTCCATTCACATATCCAAGATGACGCCGATTCAAATGATTCTGATAAATATAAACCAGCACCAAAGTCTTTTTTCCCATTTAGATGCTTGCTATCTATTGTTCCTATTATTTCATTTTTTGCTCCATGAAACAAAAGCTTTAACGATTTTGCTTCATCTTCAAGTAACATTGCTTAAGCTTTGTTTAAATTAAAATTATTCTCATATGAATATGAATATATAGTTTCAAACATTAATTTATCAGGAAATATCTTATTAGTTTCAAATCTAATAATATTATTTTTAGAAACGCCAATTCCATCTGCGAATTGTTCTTAGGTTAATCCAAAGAGCTTGCGAATTATTTTGATATCATTTGAGATATTATAATTTTTCATAAATTGATTGGAGCATATGCTAC
>CAVIPP010000129.1:0-3898 GCA_963644615.1 Oscillospiraceae bacterium | reverse complement strand
TATATTTTACTAAATAGTCTAATAAGAAGTGGTCTCACTTATTGTTACCTATCCACTCGATAATCATATCGATACATGATTTTAGAAGGATCCATGCCTAATTTTAAAAGTAATTTATACATTTTTTCAGTCCCCGGAAGAAGTTCTTTTTCTAAATCTCTTCCTCCGTTAAAGAAATATAATTTTCCTAACTTAGAAATATCGCAAGTAATAAAGGATGGTAAATAAGATTGCTTATATATCAAACTAAAAGCTGGAGAAAATACTAATGCGAAATTAAATATTTCTTTATACCTATTTGCGATCACAAAAGAAAATAATCCGCCCATCGATGAACCTATAAAACCAGTCTTGTTAGGAATAGTTAAAAAGGTGTTATCAATAAGAGGTTTAATTTCATGAACAAATAATTCAACAAGTAAATCACCATAAGGGTTAAGCTTCTCTTTGCCTAATTTTTTAAATTCACCTTTAAATGAATATTCGTTAAAGCGATGAAGTGAATCACTAGGCGAATCTAAACCAACAACAATATATCCGTCTTTCCCTTTTTCAATAAGCGCTTTAACATGCTCTTCCATATTCCATTCACCGAACTTAGAAGTATATTTATCGACAATGTTTTGTCCATCAGTCATATAGATAACAGGAAATCTTTTCTTGTTATCATAATTTTCAGGAATCCAAACACGTAATGTTCTTTTCTTTTCTTCTGAAAAAGGAATATTTATTTCCTTAGTGTATAAATATCCATAAGTAATTTTGTTTTTCTTTTCACTATAAAGAGTGAATCCGTTAATTAAATTTTTCATACCATTATTATGAATTATCAAATGAAAAAGGCAATATGACCTGCACCCCAAAATCTGGACATCTATTTTATAGATAGCAGCCGATATATTGAGGAGAAGTGCTGCTGATAATTGATGAAGAAAAACTTCGAAGAATATTTGGGGCTCTTTGAAATCTAGCGTGGAGTAGCGTGGAGTCGAAAAGAACAGCGTTTTCTTCTAAACCAAGAATAAGTGCTGCGACTTTACAGGCAAATGTTGTTGCTAAATATTAATTATTCAAAATAAAAATATAAACGAATTCAGTTTCTGATAAATTAAACATTCGTTCTTCAAATATGATTTGATAAGTATTTGCGTAGTGAGCACTATAACGACAACTCGTACCTTTTGTAATTTTTAAATCATCCTTTGTGAAGTTATTTAAAGCAACAAGTTCAGATCCAATATTTAATTGTCTAAGTCTAGTTTTATAAGGAAGTGTGTCAATCTCAGAAATTGTTGTGTTGTTGCTTTTAAGATTAACAGTTGCCTCCTTAATTTCCTCATCATTAAAGATTTTAGATTTAATAGTCTCGAATTCTTCGTTATTAATAGCTCCGCTGTCTAATAAATTTTTGTATTTTGTTATTAAAATAGCTTTTTCTTCAAAAGTGGTATTTTGTTTTGAAGGAGTCGACAATCGCTTGGCAGGGCTTGAATAAGTATTTTTCGAATATAGTCCGCCACTTCTAATCACGACACTATCGCTTATAGAGGATGGGTTCCAACAAAGATATAAAATGCCACCAACTAATCCATTAAATAATAAGCACATAACTCCTATACCTACCGATTTAATATCCTTTGATAAAGAGACTAATGCAGCAGTTCCACAAATAACGCTTAATAAAAGTAGAACAGCAAAAATAAATACTAAACCAATCATGTTTAGTTCGGCAAAACTGACTATATATATCAAACAATAAATAATTGATATGACCATACCGACAATATTAAAAGCAATCGCACATTTCTTCATATTAATTCCTCTTGGTATGAATAATATCAGCCCCCCCCGATAATTCAAGGATTTTTGGGAGTCTTAAAATAAGATAATAAAAAGTGAATGTTTTATGAATGAATTATTAAAGACTGTGTTTATACACAAAAAAGGAAAGCAATATGGAAATAAAAAGAGAAAGATACTTAAATAAATTGATTAATAAAATGAATAATAAAATGATAAAAATTATTACAGGAATTAGACGTTCAGGAAAGTCATATTTACTCGATCCAATCTTTAAAAATTATTTATTAAGTCAATGTATAAAAGAAGACCATATCATCAAGCTAGATTTAGATTCTATAGAACTTGAATATTTAACAAAAGATGCTTTAAAACTATACAACTTCATAATGAGCAAAATAATAGATGATGATACATACTATATACTTTTAGACGAGGTTCAAAAAGTCAAAAACTTCGAAAGTTTACTCAATACTTTATTAAGAAAACCAAACTTAGATGTTTATGTAACTGGCAGCAATTCTAAATTTCTTTCAACCGATATCATCAGCGAATTTCGAGGTCGAGGTGATGAAATAAGAATATATCCTTTAACATTCAAAGAATTTTACGAATGCTGTGGTGATAAAGAAAGTGCCTTAAATGATTACATGGTTTACGGGGGCATGCCTTATGTTTTATATTTGAAAAGCGATGAAGATAAAAGAGAATATTTAAAATCTCTTTTTAATCTAACTTATATCAAAGATATAATCGAAAGATATCATATCGAAAAAGATGATATCTTAGAAACTATAATAAACATCCTTTCTTCATCGGTTGGTAGTTTGACAAATCCGAAGCGTTTAACAGAAACATTTATTTCGAAAGGATATAAGCAAATCAATCGAATTACCGTCAATAATTATATCAACTATTTGATCGATGCTTTTATAATCGATAAAGCCAATCGATACGACATTAAAGGTAACAGTTATATAAACACTCCTTTAAAGTATTTTTTCACTGATTTAGGCTTAAGAAATGCTCGATTAAATTTTCGCGATTTAGCAAAAGATCATCTTATGGAAAATCTTATTTACAATGAATTGATAAGTCGCGGATATACTGTCGATGTAGGCCTTTTAAATTGTTATGAGAAGAATAAAGAAAACAAAACAATTCGAAAAAAACTTGAAGTGGATTTTGTTTGCAACAAAGCCGATAAAAGATACTACATTCAATCTGCTTACGCCTCGCCAACAGAAGCAAAAATAAATCAAGAACAAAAATCGCTTTTAAGCATCAAAGATAATTACAAAAAAATAATTATCATCGCCGATAAAGTCAAGCCGTGGTACAACAATAAAGGCATCTTAGTAATTGGCCTTGAAGATTTCTTATTAAATCCTGATCTTATAAATTATTAAGTCATTACTCGATATTTCTTTGAAATAAGCTATAAAAAACTATGATCGATGCAAAATTGATAAAGGCTTTAGCAGATAATCTTAAATAGTGAAGATATATGCTGCAAATGGTAGAGCAATAAACATCAATAAACTAGAAATAAATAAAAAATAGAATATAACTCATAATTTGATAAAGCGATATGACCTATACCCAAGCAGCATGATAAAAGATGATTGAAGAAAATGTCGATTATAAGTGTAATTTTGTGTAAATAAGAAAATAGCTACGGTTTGCAAAAAAATATAAATTTATTTATAGTTTTGCTCCAAGCACTATTTGAACAAGTGCTAAACCTGCTCGAAGAGGGATTTGAACCTATGCTATTTGCGCCTCTAGGATAATCGTCACTAAAAGCATCAATCAATCCATCATCAACACCAACCACTCCACCATTCTTAAAAACCATCGATAAAATCGAATAAAAAAGGATTGACAGTTATCGTATCAATCCAATTAAAGAAATTTGTCTAGGAACATAACATTTGATACGATTTCGTACTCTTTCAAAAAAAGTTCGTACGCTTTGACTATTTTCGTACCCTTCTAAATATATGAAGATCATTTTAAATCTATAAGTTATAAAAAAATTTCAATGTCCAAATACCAGATATCATTTACTGCAATAGCAACAACTAAATATACTGGT
>CAVIPP010000128.1:0-3921 GCA_963644615.1 Oscillospiraceae bacterium | reverse complement strand
TATTGCTAAAGAAACTACAATATCCTAGTTCCTTCTTCTTTACGCATTTTATCATTGAAATAATTTTAAACCTGAGGCAAAAATTCTCCATTAATCGCTATTCATAATAAAAAAAGAGTGGCACTTTCTACCTTAATTAGGATTAAGACCACTCTTAGGAGTTACTTATAATTTGATAGTAATTGCTGGGCGAACGCCATTGTTACTTAAGCCTACATTCACAGCCAAGACTTCACCGTTATATTGAACCATCCAAACAGATGTGGACTTGCCTGAATAAGGTGAGCGAGTCCAATACGAACCATTTCCATTAGAAATTTCACAATGATTAGCTAATGCATAATCAGTT
This sequence comes from Oscillospiraceae bacterium, assembly GCA_963644615.1. Taxonomy (GTDB): domain Bacteria; phylum Bacillota_I; class Bacilli_A; order RFN20; family CAG-826; genus Fiminaster. The sequence continues at coordinate 3,572 of CAVIPP010000128.1, read as the reverse complement.
GGCTTGCATGTTCGACTACTTGTGCTATCTCGACCTGATGGGAATCCATAGTCTTCATTTAAATAATCATTAAAACTTAGCATGTATACCTTATCAGAAGTGTTGTCACAGCGATAACTATTAGGATTACTATTAAGAATATCTGTTGTATCAGAAGAATTATCAACATCAACAATTTGAATATATGATGAGCCAAGATTAAATGCAGTATTTAAAAATCCATCATTCAACCACGTTCTAATCTCAGAAACATCATATTTGCAATAACCGTCGTCATAGCGTTGAACATCTAATAATTTATTAGAATAGAGGGAATATGTTCCGTCATTGCTTGTTAAAATGTTCCAAGTAATTAGTTCACACTTAAACCAATATTCAGTTTTATTAACGATTGTTGTTCCGTCTGAAAATTTATAGTCCTCTTCAAATGGCGAGGCAGAGCTTTTTACATAATATTCCCCATCATATAAATACCAACCGTTCTCTTCTTTTTCTGTTAAGGCGTCTAAAGCGGCGATAGTATCCGCGTTACTAACATGAGTTTGAGGATATAAACCGTATGTCAAAGTCCTATTTTCTTCATCAACAACAGGAGTAATACCGAGTTTTTTCTTAAGTTCCTCTTCATTTTGTGAAGAACTACTTGTAGAAGCGCTAGTAGTTTCTGATCCATTAGTAGTAGAAGAATCATCGTTGTTGTCGCTAGTGGATCCACCGCAGCTAGCTAATAAAGCTGTTGCAGCAAGCCCTAATATAATGTGTTTAATGTTCATTTATTGAACCTCCATTTCGAGAAATAATTATAGATATGTAAAGTTAAATTTCAAGAGGGTATTTTAAATGAATTTTAATACGCTTAAATTTAAATTTTAATTGATAGATAACAATGAGTAGATCGCATCTAAATAGACTGTTAAACAAACAATCTTAAGATATTAAAAGTCATTATCATCTTTGCTTAAAGCAAAAACTAAATAAGATGGAATAGTAATAACGTCGCCTACTTGCGAAATATTGTAGTCACCTATTTTGATAAGTTTAGTGATGCCATAATGTTCCGGGTGATTCATAACGGTTTTACTCGATTTAGTGTTTCCAGTTTTTGCTTTAACTTCAAGTAAAGTAGCAAAGCCCTTATAAGCTATTACAAAATCAATTTTTAAACCACTTTCTTTAGAAAAATAATAAGGGCTAATACCAGCTTTAATTAATGAATCAAAAGTTAGAGCTTCGTAAATAGCCCCTTTGCCTTGTCCGAGTTCACCTTTATTCATAGCTCGAAGAGTTTCAATTCCAAGCATCGATGTGACAATGCCTATATCTTCAGGAAATAATTTAAATTGAGATTCTATTTTTTCGCCTATTAATGGTAGCGATGGCGTATGTAGGTTATAAACCTTAGCCACTATATGAGCTTCTTTTAAATAATTAATTGCATCGTTTTTATCATACGAAGAACCGGATTTAATCTTCGACACAATAAATCTTTTATTTTCTTTTGACAAGAATGAAGGTATTAGTTCGAAAACATCTTGTATTCTACTAACTTCACCAGCCTTAAATAACGGATTATTAAAACTGTCTTTTCTTCTTCCGAAATCACCCTTCATTTCGAAGACGATATTATTCAAAATTTTATAAGCATCGACAATTCTTTTTGTATTTATATATTTCATTACAGCCTTAGGAAAACCGCCGATACAAGCATATTTCAAAAATAAATCTTTATAAATTTTGTGAATATTTTCAGGAATAACTTTTTTATCAATAAAATATTTAACTAAATCATTAATTTGTCGATCTTCATAGCCTAAGGCCAACAAAAATTCCTCAAAATCTAGCGTTTTCATCTCGACAATATTTTCATATCCGATTGGCACAGGTGTTGAATCGCCGATTATGTATCCATTTATTCCTAGATAAAACCCACTTCCTATAATTTTATAATTTGATTCATTTTTAAAACTTTTAAATGATAGTCGGGCTCTTGGACATTCTTGAATTTCGTCAAAAAATATCAACGTATTATCGCTATCAAATTTTTTATTAGGAAATCTTAAATGAATATTTGAAATAATTGTTTCGACATCCAGTTTTCCATCAAAATCAGTAATATAATCAGGATTGTTCCAAAAATTGATTTCAATTAGTTCGAGATGATGTCTTCTCGCAAATTCTCGTACGCTTTCTGTTTTACCGCATTGTCTGATCCCAACCAAAAGTAGTGGTGTCTTATCCTTTTCATCTAGCCATTTATCCAATACGCGATCAATTTTTCTTCGTAAATACATATGATTTTTTTCACTTTCTCATACAAAATTTAACAAATTCCGAGCGAGTTTTTACAATTTTCTAACAAATTCCGAACGACTTTTGTGCAGTTCGCCCTATTCAAAATTAATATTTTGAAACTGTTACTCATAGATTATTAAAATGAACTAACGGTTAATGCTTTATTATCCCCTAGCGATTCCTCGGACTTAAATGCATCGAGATAATAACAAAAACACTAGTTAAGAGTTTGCTCAATAGCATCGTTATCCATTGTCAATATCAAATGATTAATTGTAGTAATTGCCACTTAATATAAGTACTCTTAGCATTGATCCGACAAAGTCAATTCACTGTTTAAACATCGTATCAAAAAATAGGTTGGAAAATTGCTCAAAAACAAGTGAATATCATTAAATGATGAATTCTATTTTGATTAGCAATATTTTGAAATCACCATCTATGATTCAATCATTTTCATGGCATTTCTCCATCAATTTAGAAAATTTACTCTATTTCCTTTTATTTAAATAAGCATAAAATTCATCTAGCCCATGGATGATTGTTTTTAGTCTTCTCATCACTTCAGTTCCAACTAACCCAATCCCATCTTCATTAAATCCCCATAAGTAATGAATGTACCCATCTTCGAGCAATTCATCATAGAGAATTGGGATGTTAAATTCATGGCATAAAGTAAAAAGTCTTTTCACTTCTTCGCGTTCGCCACTTTCAAGGACTAATCCGATAATTTCTTTTTGCATTTTATTATTCCTCCTTATGCAAATCCATAAAGAAGAAACTCCCATCGATATGATGAGAGCGTATTTATCTAGAATATTGTCTTCCCATCATACAAGCTTTGGCACTTTGCTCATTTAAGTAAGTTGCCGGTGGGTCTAAGGGCTTGTCCCTCGCCACTCTCTTTATGGACGAATTTATTATAGCAAACATTTAAAAATAAAATGAAATGATTTTGTCACTTTGAATAAAGATTGTAAGTTGTAATCAATAGGCAATATAAAAAACTAAATTTGTGGTAAATAAGAAAACCTGTTTTGTGGTAATTCCTCACGCGTCAATAAATTAGCATAAGCGTCTAATAAACAAACGATAAACAGTTTTGAGTAATAATCTAAAAGGATTATTCGCAAAATCGTTAAATTCTATGAAATAAAAAAATCCCTATTGCTAGGGAGAGGACAGGAGTCTCCTATTCCTCAGTTAGGTTGAACCTGGTCCTATTGGACAGCTCATCATTATGTTAGCAAAAAGAAAAGATATATTAGGTCCCCGATTTC
>CAVIPP010000127.1:0-3926 GCA_963644615.1 Oscillospiraceae bacterium | reverse complement strand
AAATGACTAAAATTAATTTAGTGTTATAAAAATCGATTTAGTGTAATGTTTTTGGCGTTTAGTGTTATTTTTTTGCGTTTAGTGTAATATTTTCCTTGTTTAGTGTTATGTTTAGTGTTATTTTTAGTGTAATGAGGTATCTAACAGTATGGAACAAGTTATATTCGATAAAGAAATGATTGAAAACAGCACAATCGAATTTAAGTCAGCAAAAAAAGGGCTACCATCTTCATTATGGGAAACATATTCAGCTTTTGCTAATAGTAAGGGAGGAATAATCTATCTTGGTATCGCCGAGATAGATACAAATACATTTGTTTCATCTTCATTAACAATAGATGAAGTCAATACCCTTAAAACTCAATTATTTTCATTAGCCAACAATCCTCAAAAAGTTAATGTAAATCTATTAAGTGATTTATGCGTTTGCATCAAGGAATATAATGGTAATCCAATTTTAGAGATAAAAATAAACCCTTGCCCAAAAGAATATAAACCTGTCTTTATTGACGGCAACATTTTAACTGGAACATATCGAAGAAATTTTGATGGCGATTATCATTGTTCGCCTCAAGAAATTAAATCTATGCTCCGCGATTCTTCTTCAAAAGCATTGGATTTAACAACACTTAATGAATATTCATTAGATGATTTATGCATTGACACAATCAATTCTTACATAAATAGATTCTCATCGATGCATCCTGATCACCCATTTTTAAAGCAATCAAAAGAACAATTTTTAGAATTCATTGGAGCAGTTAGAAAAGGAGATGACGAGAAATATCATCCAACAATTTCGGGCTTATTAATGTTTGGCTATTCATATAAAATCCTCTATGAATTTCCTGAATATTTTTTAGATTATCAAGAACATTATGAAGATGATGCAGATGTCAGATGGAGCGATAGATTAACCTCTGACTCCGGCACCTGGAGTGGTAATCTCTTCGATTTTTATATTAAGACAGTTAATAAATTAACATCCGATCTAAAAATGCCATTTCAAATGAAAGATATCACTCGTTACGATGAAACATTGATGCACAAAGCGTTGCGAGAAGCCTTATGCAATGCAATATGCAATGCTGATTTCGCTTTCCAAAAAGGAATTGTTATAAAGAAGTATAAAAACTATATCGAATTTAAAAATCCAGGATGCTTAAAAGTTAGTGTTGAACAAGCCTTTAAAGGTGGCGATAGCGATGCAAGAAACAAAAATATACAAAAAATGTTTAGCCTCGTTGGCATTGGTGAACGCATCGGCAGCGGAATCCCATTAATCGTTGAAACCGCAAAAAATTATAACTTCAAGTTACCATCTTTAAGCGACGAATATAATCCAGATAGAACAACTTTAACCATATATCTATATAAGGAAGAAAAAATAAGTAAATCAAAGATAGAAATATCTAATAAATCAAAGAAAGAATTCTATAAAGAACAAATATTGTCCTATTTATTAAATAATGATGAAGCAAAAGCTAAAGATATAGCAAATGCCTTGAAAATAAATGTAACAACAGTTAAAAACTGCTTATACCAATTAATAAAAGACGAACATGTAATCGCGTTAGGTCTTATCAAAGATAGACGATATAAAATAAAAACTATAAAGTAAATTAGTTAAATTCTTTTGTATAGCTCAACATCATTGAGATTTGTCTCCATGTTCTTTTCTTCGACAAGGCGTTTAACAACAACCTCATTATCTAAAGGATGATACGCCTCATATAAAGCATATAGTTCTTCAGGCTTAATGTTTCTATATAGCAAAGTTATAGGAATATTCCTCGTAGAAATAAAATATTCAATAATATAACCAATCCAAGCCATAACAAATGTAGGATAAACATCATTGCCTCTTGTTAATATCTTTTCTTTCTTAATTATTTCATAGGCTTGAATGACATCGATTGATTCAAAGATAAATGATGGTGAAGCTATCCTAGATGGAATAGATGAATAAACAAACGCCTTAACAAATACTTTGGATGAACATTCTTTTTTTATCGAGGCGTATTCAAAAAGATTTGAAACAAATCTGCGTTTAAATAAACCATTATCATCAATATTATTCATTGAGCAACTCCTCAATATATTTTCCTTTCCCAGCATATTCGCGCAAGGCAAGTATCACTTTATTTTTACCAATTTCATTTTCTTTTAACCGATAGTTTTGATAATCATTTCTTTCTTCGTGGCAATAAAAGCATTGTTCTAATAAGGTTAAATTATCACTTATTACATCATCACTACGAAAAACATATTGTTTACCAAGTCTATTCGCACTTAAAGCATATAAGCATTGTAAATCGGTTATCTTCCCACATATAAAATCATCCAATATCGTATACATCGTATTATCCGCGATTGGAGCAATTACAACATCGATATCTTTTAATTCGTCTAACAAACCTTTTATATAATTTGAATCTTTATATGAGAGTAATCTTCCACGAAAATAGGCGATTAATATCATCCATTCTCTACATATAGAGAATTCTTTAATCCTAACTTTTGTTTTATTGAAATCAAAAATATAAATCATTGAATTATTAAATCCTGTTACAAAACTAGCGGATTGCTCATAAGTTTCCCCTAGATAAAATCCTTTTCCAAAATCTTTATGTTCATCACCGTATTTAATTGTTGGTTTACCGATGAGTTCATTCTTTGGACCATTGAATAATAAAACATGATTCATTTCAATCTAAGAATTATACATCTCCTCTTTAAATCTATTTAACTTAATGCCAGCCTTATAGATCTTATTGTATATTTTTTCTAAAGTTCCATATTCAGGAACAACTTTACCATTCTTCCACCTATTAATAGTCATCCCCGATACTTTAAAAAATGTCGAAAGTTCAGCATCGTTTATCTTTAACACCGTTTGAGCGTATCTAATATCCTTGGCTAAATTATATTGCATTGTAACATTTGCCTCGAATAGGTTGTAACTCGTGTTACATTCTATTTCAAACAACTTGCAAGAGAGTATAGAGATGACATTTGAGCAAAATAAAAGAGGCACTAGATTACTCTAATTGCCTCAGTTATTATTTTTTCAATTATTCAGCAGCAGATAAAACTGTTGAACCCGCGACCATAATTTGATTGGTATCAGTTGCCCCATCATAATCATATGCCGCTGATAAAGCGCCAGTTAAAGTAATATTCTTACCTTTGCATGCATCGTATATTGCACCGCTGTCGCTTGTATAAGCGTATTTATCAAATTTAACAGTGACAGTATCAGAACCAAGTGTGCAATCTCTATTTAACCCATGTGCAGATGAAGACCAAGTAGCTGTTTCTGATGGCAAACCAACTGTTACATCAATTAAGATATTTTGCTTAATTCCAGCTAATTCCTCAGTCGAAGTAATTTTCACAGCTTCAGGAAGTGTTCCATCTTCTTTAACTGTAATAGTTGAAACTGAACTAGTTTCTAGCAATCCGGCATAATTTGTTAATGTTGCGGTAACTTCAACAACTTTGCCAACAGCTAATCCGCTGGTTGCCTTTGTAGAGAAAACATACATACCATAACCATCATCTTGCATCCAGAAACAATACTTGGTCACGGCAGTAACAACACCTGAAAATGTATATTCTTCTGTTGTTTTTTCGCCACTTGATAGTTTTTCAGCGGCAACATAAGCTTTGCCAAGGCTTGATTCTGGCTCAGGATCGCTAGATGTTGATGATGAAGATGATGAAGATGGTGTTTGTGTCCCTGATGATGTTTGACTTGTTGATGTAGATGAATCAGTTGTTGAATCAGATGCATTTCCTCCACATGAAGCAAGGATCATCATCATTGCCGGTAATAGAATTAATGATTTTTTGTTCATTAGTTAATGTATCCTCCTTTTTCTATTACGTAAATAGAATGGGAGTCAACAACAATCTAACATATA
>CAVIPP010000126.1:0-3960 GCA_963644615.1 Oscillospiraceae bacterium | reverse complement strand
AACCTGTTAGTTTTTCGCTTTCTCCATCTTTGATGGAATAGGATACAGTAAATGCGATGTCATCAGTAGTTTCATTTTGACTACATGTAACAATTTGCAATTTGCCATTATCGTCACCAACTATAATGTTTTCATTATCAACATCGAATGCCACAGTCGCACTAGAACTACAATTCTTAAACGTATATGGAATCTCATATGTTTCATCAAATAACAATTCCATCTTAGTTTCATCAATACCTGTATCGGTATAATCAAAACTAATCGATGGTGTTGTTGATTCATTAACTGTGACCGTTATTGATTCAGCACTTTCTATCGTTCCTTTGACTAGTTTGTATACGCCCGTTCCTGTTACACCTTTATTCGCGACTACAGATATCGTTTTATTTGTTGTATCAAGCGTTAATGATGCTACATCGGTGCCTGAAGATAGATTAACTGATTCATCACCAGTTCCTCCGGACGTATATAAGATTTTTGAACTATATGTTTCGCCTTCTGTTAGGGTGACGGATTGGTCACCATCGGTGATTGAAATGGAATCGGCAACAGAGGCTTTTTCATATGTTATTGTATATGATTCGATGAACAAGGAATTAGCGGTTGCAGCAATTGTAAGAACGACATTTTCACCATTTTGAATAGCATAATCAGATTGCGATAGTGTTACGGTCACGTCAACATAGTCTTGAGTCCAACTGCCATACCAATTTTTGCTATTAAATTTTGATGAAGAAATAGAAGCAAGTGTAGTACTTCCAGCAATCATAGAAAAAGAGCCCGAGCCTGCTTGCTTATTCGAATGCATCGACATAACTAATTTTGTAATTTTATGTCCCGTATAACCACTAAGAGTTAATGTTGCTGAATTATCTTTAGTTAATTGATTTGCAGTCGTATATGTATTTTTAAATGATGCCTCTGAACCAGTTGGAATATTCCCACTCGTTGTTACTGAAGAAGTAGTAGAAACTTTATATGTCACAGTTGCATCTTCAGCGTCTGCCTTAATCGCATTATCACTTAAGTGATTACCACTAAAACCTAACGTAAAAATCATTGAAATACCTAATAAAATAGGCATGAATTTATTATTCATTTTCCTGTCCCCCATGTTATTTGGCCATTTAATATGTTGTGATTTTTCACATGTTTTTATAAAGATATTATTATATACATGCGCGCAATATTTTATTCGATAGATACTAAACTCTATACCAATATATGGTATGGTAGTTTGATAAAAGCAAAAAAATCACATATAATATGGCCAGATAAAAAGTGGCATATTTCTAAGCCACGAATAACAAGAAGAAAAGGGGCAAAATTTAATATGAAAAATATTGCGAAAAGAATAGCAAGTTTAGCTTTAGGATTTGCATTAGTTTTAGGCATTGGTGTTAGCCTTGGCGGAACTCGTGGTGAGGCTTCTCAGGTGGAGGCTGCAACTGAAAAAAACGTTGAACTGTGCGTGAGTATTAACAAAACAATGGCTTATGGTACTGAATATACCATTACAGTAAATGCACCAAATTTTAGCGATGGCAGCGACAATATAACAATTAAAGTAAAAGGTGTTTATCGACAATCAGCAAATAACACATACTATCAAATGAATAAAAATAATGGTTATTTGAAAAACACAGTTGCTATGCCTGGCAAAATTACTTCAATTGTAGCAACTTGGAACAATGAAAAAGGATCTTCTACTTGTTATTTTGCAAAAAATGCAGAAGCTAGTTCAAGTGACAAAACTGTGACTGTTTCACGCGCCAAATCAATGACATATACTGCCCCGACTGATGCTGAATATTATTTTTTTAATATCGACACTAAACAAGGAACTGCTTCATCACAATTAACTTCATGCATCGTTAAGTACGTAGAAGTCGAAACTAAAACATTATCATCCATCACCGCTCAATTAACCAATTCAACAAAAATACACTATGCTGGAGATACGTTATTAGCATCTGATTTTACGGTCATACCTAATTATGACGATGGCACCAGCGGAGACCCAATAACCGATGTAACCGGTGTTATATTAAACAATGCAACATTAGCAGAAGGAAGCAACACCGTCACAGTTTCATATGGCGGAGTCTCCACAACAGTTGATGTAACCGCTAAAGCGGCAAGAACTTTAACATCGATATCTATCACAAGTGGTTTAGACTTGGTTAATAAAACATATACCGCTGGCGATGCTTTCAATCCAACTGGCTTAGTCATCACCGCTACATATAATGACGAATCAACCGAAGATGTTTCTAACGAAGTTGTTTGGACTCCAAATCCATTAACTGAAGGTCTTACCTCAGTTACTGGAACATACGATGAAAAAACCGTTACCGTTGATGGATTAACTGTTTCAGCAAAAATATATAAGAACGACTTTAATATTGAAAACGGCGGACAATACACGATTTCCCACACGAAGTCAGGAAAAACGTATTATCTATCAAGCAATGGGACAGAAAGTGCTCCATCAGCTGTTGATGATTCGAATAAAGCGACTATTTTTATCTTTACTCTAGTAGGCGACAACACCTTTGAAATTAAAACAACTGATGGCAAATATTTATATTCAACAGCAGCGAATAATGGCATTCGTGTTGGAACAACAAAAGATTCATGGTTGATTTCAAAAGGTAGTAATACATCTGGAACCTACGATTTGAAGGATGTTACAAATAGTCGATTTTTATCCTTATATAATACTCAAGATTTCCGAGGTTATGATTCTGCTACAGCCGGTAACAGGACAGAAGATACTGACCTAAATAAATATGAAGCACCATCATTCACAATTACGGGCGCTCCAGCAGACAACGTTGAAATTGGCCATATTGGTGAACTTGGTATCAGCGTTACAGGATTAACCATTGCATGGTCTTCATCTGATGCATCTGTTGTTGAAATTGTTGATGGAACCTACGAAGCTAAGGCTGGTGGGGTCGCAACAATTACCGCTATCGATTCAAATAGCGGCAACACTGCTACATGTCAAATTGTTGTTAATTATGGGGAAGTTACAATTGCGCAAGCAAATACCTTATGTGCAGCCTTAGGCACTGGAATAACTTCATCATATAAGGTCACTATTAAAGATGCATATATAACCACAAAAACAAATACACAAAAAATATATATTTCAGACGCAGTTGAGGGAACAAGTGGTATGAATTCAATTTTGATGTATGATTATACAAAACTTGCCGAATTGTATACATACTCATTGATTAATGGCCAAGTAACCGTTAAAGGGACTTTAACAAATTTCCAAGGCACTATATATGAGATTACAAATCCTGAATTCACTTATACAGATACCGCAATTACATTTGCTCAGGAATTTAATAATGCTGTTGCTTCAATTTGCACAGAAGCAAAACAAAACGATGATAACTCATCCGAATTAGCTGAAATATGGGACACCTTAGAACTTTATTACGATGAAGTTGAAGCAACATATGCAAAGCCAAAACTTAAAGAAGCGACAAGAGATGATTTAAATGCTGATATCGCTAAAATGATCGGTTTATATGATCACATCGTTAAAAGATATGGAACTAAATTAGGCGATAACTATGATTTCATCGGAAGAGGTGGCAACACTTCATCATTATCAAACAATATCTATAAATCAAGTGATAACAACACCGCTATATCGATAATTGTCATTGTTTCGATTGTAAGTGTGACCACCATCGGGACATATCTATTTATAAGAAAACGTAAACAAGCATAAGTTATCTTATCTATTTATTGATTAATACGCGCATGCACCTGTATGCGCGTTTGAAAAACAGTTTGCCTCTTTGATTTACTGCTGATAAAAGTTGTTCACGATTGCCCTTTTCTACTCTAGGAATAGGCATAGTCTCAATGCTTATATGATTGAATAATCTTTAAAAATTATGATATCGACAATTTATCCTTAAGAAATTTCGC
>CAVIPP010000125.1:3395-3967 GCA_963644615.1 Oscillospiraceae bacterium | reverse complement strand
CAAAGGGTATACATAAATCTAGCCAATTTAACCGAAGGGTATACATTTTGTATCATTCCTGTCGTACATTGCCATATGTAGACAACAGGATTGATACAATCTCAGTCCTGTTTTTTCTTGGCGTGTATTATAAAAATAACCGATTAATACCGATATGCTTATGCTGATTAAAATTATGACAACCTCAGATTATCCAAAGCCTTTAAAAGAATATCTCGAAAAAGTAATCTGATTATTTTTTACTGCTCTCAAGCATATAAGAGGGATGTTCTCAAGATTGCAAATAATCAATAAAGAGAAACGCAAAAAAGTTTCTATTTTTATTTATTTATAAATATAGTTTTTAGATTGTAAAAAAATGTAAAAAATAATTTACAAAATATTAAATCAAATTATAGAATATTGATAAGACAAAATTATGAACAAAAAATCCCTCTTTATTACAAACATCGCCTTAGAGCGTCCACGCTTGCTGTTAAAAAGGTAACAGCTATTAAAAACTATGCATATGTAGAACGAAAATAGCAGAGGCTTAATTATGAAATATGTAATTACAATGACAGAGCTTTCAG
>CAVIPP010000125.1:0-3385 GCA_963644615.1 Oscillospiraceae bacterium | reverse complement strand
AAAAAAACTCGGCCAACAATTAACCATTATTTAGAATCATACAAAAATGGCGAATTGGATAAGGTTCCATTTAGCTTTATTAACTTATTTAAAATGCTAAATGATTCTAAAGCGACAAGAAAACAAATAGTCAAATATTGTGAAGAGACATTTATAGATGTAACTGATGATATATTGCTTAATGAAGTTATCAAAATACTAAGAGATAACAAAGATAAAATTGATCTAAAAATATTGAAAGAGACATTATTGGAGGAATTAAAAAATGACAAATGATGTAGAAGCAATCTATGGTGAAAGCGAATTGTTCGCTTATCTTCAATGGATAAGACTTTCAACAGCTAAGAGGTTAAATGACCAGAAAAAAGCAGATAATGAAACGATAGAAGGTCAAGGCTTTAAGAATTTTGGTAAAAAAATACGCAGTGCAATAGGAAGATATGAGGCTAAAGATTCTGCTATTGAAACAAGCATTAACGCATATATCGGTAGTGGACATGCATTTCAAGACTCAGATGGTGCTAAACAAGCATTAGTAAGATTATTTGCTTCTGATTTCAATGGTGTCCTAAAACTGCTTTTTGGCGTTAAAGTAGCGGTGGATAATGATTATAACTACCAATACGAAAAAGAAGGTTTAAAGGAGGCATCAGTGTTTTTGTTTAATGATGAAAATCAATTGCAACGAATTAGAGATGAGCTAGAAGCAAACTACAAAGCTATAGCAAAGAGACCTTTATCAACATTGCAAAAAGCTGTTTTAGGAACTGTAATTGCTACTTCGATTGTAACTTCAATAGTGGTTCCTGTATTAGGCGCAAATGCTATAGCATCAAATACTGCTGGTATTTCTTTGACTTTAAGATCTGCCGGACTCGTTAGCGCATCTAGTGCAATTACAACTATAAGAGTGGCTTCTATACTATGCGCAAGTGCTTTAATTGCTGGAACATATATAGGCATGGAAGTTCATAATAAAAATGTTGTTAAGGAACAATTTAAAAAAATATCTCCTGATGAAAACGATATGTATTTAGCTATTCAATGCTTAATAATTAAACATTTAAGAAATAAATTGTCTGAACATGACTTTAAAAATGAACTAGATTCAATGCTTCAGTCACTTAATAATTTAAAGGGCGATTTAGATTATTACTTATTTGTAGAAAAAGAAGATATCAAAGACAATACGGCTAAATTGAATTCGTTCCACGGATTTGATCAAAGACTTATTAAGGTTTTAGATATTTAGTTATTATCGCAATATTTACTACCAAATATCGAATAATGTAACCTTTTCGTTTAAAATACTATTATATTGGCATATAAATTCTATTTGATTACCTAATAATTGAATTGCATAAACCATAATAAAAAAATATAAATTCCTTTATTTATTATAACGAGGTATTAGATGAACATTGATTTAATTACGTGTCCAAACTGCCGTCAAAAAATATCTATTGATGTAAAATTTTGCCCTAATTGCGGTTTCCGTGTAGAAAAATTTATAAACGATATAGATAAGTTAATGTCTCAGGCATTTAAAATTAAACCGTCAGATCCTGACACAGCGTTTGTATATTTCGCAATTGCATCTAAAAATGGTAACGAAATAGCAATGTTCGAATTAGGCAACATGTATTTAGAAAATGCATGCAAAGAAACTAAAAGACATGGATACGTTGAAAGAATAACAATTTCACAGTATTGTTATGCTAGGTCTGCACAAAAGGGGTATAGAGACGCAATAGATAAATTAGTATCTATGGACGCTTCACCAGATTATGAAATTTATAATAATGAAGCAATAGATTTTTTAAATGCGCGAAAAAGGGAAAAGGCATTATTAGAAGTCAAGGAAGAAGAGGAAAAAAGAAGAAAAGAAGAAAAAGAACAACTTAAGATTTTAAGGGAAAAACAAATTCTTGAGCTTCAAAAGAAAAAGGAAGAAGAGGAAAGACGTTTTAATGAAAATATTAATAAATTTAATGATTTAATTAGTTCTATTCCAATAACAACAAATATTTCTCCATATATTAACAAAATAGAAAGAATAAAAGATTTTTTAAATAGCAATAAATTAGCCAAAGAAAAGATAGCAGATTTAAAAAAAGTCAATATCCTATTTTCTTTAGAAAAAAATGAACTTAAGAGGCGTGAAGATCTTAAAAGAGCTGAGGAAAGAAAAAAAGCACTTGAGCGTGAACGTCAGCAAAAACTTGATGAGGAGATAAGAAAAAGAAAAGAGAGTGAAGCTATAGCGCCTTTTAGCAAAGTGTATTTAAATAAGCAATTATATTTTGAATCTGGATTATCTTATAGAGTAGGAAAGATAATAAAACTTAAATTTTATTCTCTTAATAAAGTATATGCTGATGTATATTTTGATGACAAAAAAGAAACAAAAACATGGATTTTGCCGGATTCAATCGATAATGGTTTTGTTTCTCTTGAAAATAAATGGGCACCAAAAGATTTATCTGAGATGTCTTATGATGAAAAAGAAATAATTAAAGAAAAGAAATATTTATTTAAAGTTATCGATGCCTGCCAGCCTAAAATAACAGCTGAATATAAAGCAGAATCAATTGGATATACTTATTATAATCCTGACGATGAAGATTACGATCCGCAAGAGACCGCTGATAAACTTTATACTCAAACAATGCAAAGTTTTTGGAGAGATATTTCTATGTCACCTTTTTTTGCATCTATTAAAACAAATAAACACGGGTTGTTTTATATTGGTAAATCTAGTATTGATGATTTAGTTGTTGATTGGAGAGATCCAAAATGTAGTATTTATTATAATTTTTCAACAGCAATGGCTGATAAAGAATTAGGGCTTGCTTTAGTAAGAAATCACGAAATTGCTTATCAAAAATATAAAGGATTTGTTGATAAATTTAACATTGAAAGAAAAGAATATAAAGAAGACGCTGCTCTCAACACCTCTAATCTAAACGATAAATATTTAGTGAAATTGTTGGAAGCGAGCAGAAATCAAAAGAGAACCCCTGATATCATTCAAACTATTCAAGATAACCAATACAAAATCATTTCAAATAATGAAACTAAAAATATATTAGTAACTGGATGCGCTGGTTCAGGAAAAACTATGGTTTTATTTCATCGAATAGCGTATTTAGCATTCAATGATATAAGTTTCAAACCCGAAGAATTTTTAATTATTTCATCTAATAAACTTTTAAATAATGAAGCCAACGAATTATCTAGAGAGCTTCGACTGGGTTCCATCAAAAATATAAGTACCTATGATTTATACTACGATTTTGTTAAGCATTATATCCATTCGACAGATTCGTGTTTTAACTTAAAAGCAGATTATGAAAGCATTATGGAAAATGAAAGAGCATATTCA
>CAVIPP010000124.1:0-3981 GCA_963644615.1 Oscillospiraceae bacterium | reverse complement strand
GCGTCGTCTTAGATTGGGTAAAAATGTATGAAGAAAAAGGAGAAGATGCTATTATGCTTATAACTCTACTTGCATACTTCATATGATTGAAGAGGAAGTGGACGTAAGTATGATTGTTCTTCAACATTAAAGACACTATTTCTACTTCCGCTTCTTTTTTGAAATGGTTTATTATTGAAATCTTCAACACATTTTAATACTGCTTTATTTAAAATATCTAAAGAATAAAACACTTCTTTTCTAAGTTTAGCAATAACTGCAGTAGTAATCTTTCCAACGTTGCCTTCCGCTGATGGCTTTTCTTTAGGTTTTCTCACACCTGTTGGACGTATGGCAACATTATAATATTCGCCAAAAGCAAGATATTCTTCGTTGATGATTGTTTCTCCGTATTTTGGATGCTCAATAACTCCAGTTTTTAAATTATCGCAAACTATTTTTAATGGAACTCCGCCGTAATAGTTGAGCATGTTTACATGACACTTCATCCATGCATCTTGATTCATTGAGAATGTTCCCTCAACGTATATCTTTTGACTATAAGGTAAAGCAGCAACAAAAAGATATACTTTAAGTTTTTTATTCCTATCAGTATCATAAACAGACATCGTAGAGCCGGACCAATCTACTTCAATTGTTTCACCTGGTTTGTGTTCGATATGACTTGTGTAACTTTTATTTGTGGTATAACTTCGATACTTATTTGCAAAGGATACATAACAATAGGAATTCAATCCTTTTGAATTGCACTCAGAAACATATTCTTCCCACAATAATTTGAGTGTCACGCCTTTTTAGAAAGTTCATTGTGAACATAGTTGCAATCAATTTTTGCCTTACTTGTTTTTCGCTTAAATTTTTCTGGAAATAGCCTTTCATATAACTGGTCATCAGTCATATTAGAAGTTTCTTCAAAAGAGAGATTTCATGTATTCTTCACTCTGTCGATAATTATATATTTCTAGCGGCGTCATCTTATGTTCTTTTAATTTAGCTTCGATTCTAAATAGTTTATCGATTCTATTAACCATTTCTTGAGCAACGCTTTGCTTTTTAAGTTGAGGAGATAACACTTTTGCGATGTCATAGAACTTTCTTCTAATATGAGCAAAACATAATTGTATTTTGATTCCTTTTTCTTTTAATATGTCATATCCAGAATAGCCATCAACGACTACATATCCTTTATATTTATCTAGCATTTCTTGCGTTTTAATGGTTTTGCGTGCGCTAGTCTAAAAGTGAGCCATTTTTCTACCCGCGCCGGTTGAAAAGTGAGCCACCCAAAAGTATCCTTCTTTTTACAAGGAGGATTTAGAAAGGTGCTAAAACTTATGGACAAAGCAGCAATCATCAAATTGCACAATTCTGGCTGTTCAAAAAGAAGAATAGCTAAAGAACTTGGTATCTCAAGAAACACTGTCGATAAATATCTCGATAGTTATCTAAAAACATACCAAAAAGTTTCATCATGCACTGATCCAATTGAAATATCAAAACTACAAGATCAGTTGCTATCACCCGATAAGATGGACACGTCGCATCGGAAGAAATTAAAATTCACAGGTGAGCTTGAAAAGAGGTTTTACGAACTCATAGCAATCAACGAAGAAAGGAATAAAAAACTAGGCCCCAATAAGCAAGAAATCAATGGTGCTATTTTGTTTCGCCAACTTCATAGAGAAGGCTTTGATATCGGAATGAGCCAAGTAAGACATTACTACTCACTTTATCGAAATGCACATAAGGAAGTGTTTATTAAACAGTTCTATGAATATGGAGATCGCGTTGAATTCGACTTTCATCAAGTAAAACTATTAATTGATAAGGAAATAGTAACTTTCCATCAAACAACAATTTCTTGCCCGGCATCTAATTTTGTTTTCGTTCGCCTATATGAAAACGAAAAAATAGTATCGGTCTTTAGAGGACTTATTGAATTCTTTCGTTATGCAGGTGGAGTTCCAAAAGAAGTCGTTTTCGATAATTTAAAACCCGTCGTTAAGGTTTGTGGATATAAAAGTGAAAAACAATTAACCGATGATATCATCAAGTTTTCAATCTACTATAAGTTCAAGGTAAACACATGTAATCCAGCTAAAGGCAACGAAAAAGGACATGTCGAAAATAGCGGCAAAATCTCAAGAAGTGAACTTTTTTCTTTAAAATATGAATTTGATTCAATCCAGGATTTGCAAGAATATGTGAAAAATTCTTTAACTGAATTAAACAAAAATTCTATTGACTCATTTGAAGAAGAAAAGAAACAATTAAGCCCATTGCCAGTGCACGATTATATGATCGGAAGATTTGGTTTGGTTCGTGTAGATTCCACTTACTGTACAGCTTTAGTGGATACTAATCGTTATTCAATCCCAGAAGACTACATCGGTCAAGAAGTGCGTTATTCGATAATTAATGATGTCATCATTTTCTACAAAGATAACAAAGAACTTTGTCGACATAAAAAGATAGATGGCAAAGATTCATATTCGATTAATATCTTTCATTATCTGAAGACATTACGTCGCAAACCTGGTGCTTTATCTCGTTCATTAGCGTTAAGGCAAGCAGATGATGAAATCGTAGCCATCTATCATAAAAAGTATAACGATAGACCAAAAGAATTTATAGAATATCTCTTCGGCGAATGCAAAAGTGACAACAATAATCTTGGTATTGAAAGTGTTTCAGCCAATCAACTTAGTGAAATAAACAAAACATTTAATATAGGAGCATAAAAAAATGAATAAGAACATTGAATCAATGGCGTTTTCCTTGCGCCTTGCTAACTTAAGGAAAAACTACTTAACAATTATTGAGGAATCATTGTCAAAACAATTAAGCTATGAACAATTCTTGGAACTAATTCTTCAAGAAGAATGCAATAAAAGATATGAATTAGCAATTCAAAGAAAAGTCAAAACGGCTAAGTTTCCTTATCTAAGAAGTTTTGCTGAGATGGATTGGAATGCCTTTTCTTTGCCTACTGCCAATGCAATTCGAGAACTTCAGTCGCTTTCTTTTATAAAAGAAGGACGAAACGTTATCTTAATCGGCAATCCTGGAGTTGGAAAAACTCATACAGCCATCGCTTTAGGTCTTCTTGCTTGCCAAGAAAATCTGAGCGTTCTTTATGTGACAATACCAAATCTCATTCTTGAATTAAAAGAAGCATATAAAGAAAAACAAATCGTTTCATATAAAAAGAAATTTATGAGTTATGACTTAGTTGTACTAGATGAACTTGGCTATATTTCTTTTGATAAAGACGGAAGCGAACTCTTATTCAATCTTTTATCAAATAGATCAGAAAGTAAATCAGTTATCATAACAACCAATTTAACATTCGATAAATGGCCTTCGCTTTTTGGTGATACTATCATGACCACCGCGATGGTTGATCGCTTAACAAATAAAGCTAATATTATTCAAATACTTGGCGACTCATATCGAGTAAAACAGACAAAGGAATGGCTAAAAGATAAAAATTAAAAAACGCGACCCCTAGGGGTCTATATAGGTGGCTCAATATTAAATCAGCGATATGGCTCAGAATTCAGTTGACATTAGCAGGTTTCTCTTGTTTTAGAAAAATCGTATAGATAAATGGGATTACTATAGTAAGAAGTGACATAGGCAAATACATATCCATTTTCTCGATGTTCGCTTCCTTTTAATTTTAAATAATCGAGAATTTCAATTGGCGTTTCATCGATGTTGATGACTTTCGCGGTGTTATTAATTATTTTGTCTTTAATTTCTTTATATAAAGGCAATAAAAGCATATCAGCTCTTTTAACAAAGTTAGTTAGATCCATTTCGCTTAAATAGATGCCCTTATCATTTAAATAATTAGCGTATCTATAAATAGGAACATCTAAATTATATTTAGCATTTATAATATCCGCGGCTAAACTCGCAGTGCACATCGAATGAGGAAATGTCGAATTAGATAAAGCTTGATAAATCTTATTATCT
>CAVIPP010000123.1:0-3988 GCA_963644615.1 Oscillospiraceae bacterium | reverse complement strand
GTAATCCTAAAACTGCGTTAGAAGAAATGACTATTACAAAAGAGCAAATATATTATTTGATTTAGTCATTTATTACATACATTCCATGTGGAGACGGTGGTGTTGCTATCTCGCAAATAATGCGATAAATGCTGGACCAAATTGGTAACTTTATTCTGACACTATCAAAGTTTAAATTATTATGATATCATTAAAAATAAATATTTAACTTGTTTGAACAACTTGAACAAACAAGTTTGCTGATGTATAATAATTGTAAAGAAAAGGGGGATATTTAATGATATGTGTTAATTGTGATTATCGTCTTAAAGATGATATTGATTTTCTATTAGAAGCTGAAAATATTAACATGCTAGAATTTTCAAAAGGGACAAGGGTATCCAGAACAACATTAGATGAAATAATGAAAAAAAACAATGCAAGAGGAGATGTATGCGAAAAGATATATTCTTTTGCGTATCATCAAAATTATAGAATTAATTCTGTAAAAGAAGAATTACTAAAAGAAAAATACCCTTTGGTTTTATTTCACGGCTCAAAAGATGGATTAACTGAAATCAGTGAGAATGGCTCACGAAATAACTGCGACTTTGGGAATGGATTTTATCTTGGCGAAACATATAATCAAGCATTGTCATTTGTTTGTGAAAAAAATAACTCTTCCGTATATTCGTTTCATTGCTCCTTGAATGAATTGAAAATTAAGAAGTTTGAATGTGATCTGGAATGGATGCTAGCAATATGCTATTACCGAGGAACTATAAATAATTATAAGAAAAGTAAAATTATTAATAAAATAGTTTTGGAAGTTGAAAGTGCTGATGTGATAATTGCACCAATTGCTGATAATAAAATGTTTTATGTTATGGCCCAGTTTACAGAAGGTGAAATCAATGCGGATGTGGCTTTACATTCTCTTTCAGCTTCTAAATTGGGTCTTCAATATGTCTTTAAAACAAAAAAGTCGATTCAAAAATTAATTCCGATTGAAAAATATTATATATGTGAAAAAGAACGTGAAGATTGTAGAAATGTTTTGATTGCAAGAGGCTTTGAGATTGATACAAAACTTAAACTTGCAAAAAGAGAATTTAAGAACGGATTGTTTATTGAGGAAATTTTAAATGAAGAAATTTGATCAGACAGGATTGTTATTAGCAGAGTATCAGGGAAAACTATTTGAGGCATCTGAAAAGCTTAATTGTTCGAGTCCAATCTTTATTAGGAGATTTTTGCACTCTGAATTATTGGAATCACTTGACAAAAATGATGCATCACTAGTGACTTTAGATGTGACAGAGGGTATTAGAAGCATTATGAATCAATTTGGAGATTCAGAATACGGGAAAGAAAAATATTCCAAAGGTTCATTATTTTGGATGGGTTATATGTATAGATACATTGCTTATACAAGGGGACAATCAACAAAGTATATTATGCAGTTATTTAAGCATAAACAAATGGATTCAGTATATTATTCTTACCATACACAAGATCCTGAATGGTGTGTAAAAAGCCTGCTTGACCTTAATAATATTTCTGAGGATTTTTTTGATAATAACAGAAGATTAAAGGAAATAATCAAAGCCAAAGGAAATTTTTGATATTTTTACTAAAAAATCATTATTTAATTTGAATTAAAGTAATACAATATTTTTGGAAGAAATAGATATGGGTTAGACAAAACGTTTCTCGGTATATCTGATGGTAAATTAGCTCATAAAGCATGAGTGTTGAGTTACCACGATAGATGTCGATAAGTTGAGTTACTGACATAGTTGCCAGGTATCAAAAATGTCATCATATGCGGAGTGGAACATATATTAACGAACTCAACCTATGGTTCGTGTAAAAATTTGATGATGCCTTTGATATTGATTTGCAACAAGCAAAAACATTTTATAATGGATTAGTAACCGAAGATTTATTCTCTTTGAAAGATATTTCTATAAGAAAAGATGAAAAGAGAGCAAAGAAACTATTAAGAGCGTATTCTAGGAACATTTCAATGGAAGCATCCAATGAGTCAATAAAGGCCGATTTAAAAGAAAATGGTGACAAAATAGATAAGGACACGTTTGTAAAATATTTACTTGCTTTGCAACGCCTTTATGTTTTTGAGGAATTAGAAGCGCGGAATCCTAATTTGAGAAGTAAAACTGCTATTAGAGAAAAAATACAAGGCATTTTGTTGATCCTTCGATTGCGACTGCAGCCTTAGGCATTACTCATGAAAGTATGTTTTCCGATATGAAAACTTTTGGTCTTTTGTTCGAATCGTTAGCAATTAGAGATTTACGCATATATTGCGATTCAATCGGAGCAGATGTTTATCATTATAGAAACAAAGCGGGTAGAGAAGTGGATGCGGTAATTTCTTTTACAGATGGTTCATGGGCACTAGTAGAAGTAAAATTGAGCGATAAAGAACAAATCGATGAAGCTTCAAAGAAACTTATTGAATTAGCAGCAAATATCAATGAAGAAAAACACCCAAAGCCAGCATTTCTTATGGTTATAACATCGCAAAATGTCGCATTGCAAGATGAAAATGGCGTCTATAAGATTCTTTTAGGGTGCTTAAAACCATAGGCATATTTTCAACCATCTAAATAGGATTGTCATACTTAGTTTATGATAGCAAGAAAGGCGTATCCCACAAGTAAAAAGGTATGCCCTAATTTCGATGCATGTGGAGACTATTGTGTTGCTACAATGAAAATGAAAGATAACTAAATTTAGCTTAATCATTTGAAACGGAGGTATTCTTTGTAATTGTACGATTTTATAAACAGTTAAGATTTGTATAAAAAGGTTTAGTAACAATATATATATATAGAAAATTTGGTAATTTAAAATATCAAACTTGCACTGTGGCTAAATATAGCCACAAGAAAAAGAGTTGGTTTTATGCAAATTATCCCAATTCGTGATTTAAAAAATACTGTAGAAGTGGAAAGACGATGTGTAGAAGAAAATGGTCCTGTATTCGTAACCAAGAATGGATATGGAAGATTGGTTGTTATGGACATTGATTATTACGAAAAAACTATGAAAAAGATTGATGAGGCAAGATTAATCTTGGATGGTTTGAATGATGTAAAATCTGGTAATACCGTAGATGGTGACATTGCAATTTCTAATATAAGGAGCAAATATGGCATCTAAATTTAATTATTGCTTAACCAAAAAAGCAGAATTTGATTTAGATGAGATTGTTTCGTATTTTGCAATTGATCTTGCGAATCAGCAATCAGCATCTGATTTTATATCTAATATTTTAAATAATATTGACCAAATAAGAATTTCCCTAGAAAGTGGTTCTCTTGTACAAAATGAATTTTTACAAGTAGATAACATACGAAAAAAATTGGTGGATAATTATATTATGTATTATATAGTGAATATGGAAGAAAAAAAGATTTATATTCTACGTATAGTATATGGAAAAAGGAATATGGATGAAATCCTAAAGAAATTGAACGTTTAATAATGAAGGCATCAGTCATATGTTGATTGGTGCTTTTTTGAATTTTATATGTAAATAATTAGTTTTATTAATTAATATTATAAGGCTTATCACAAAAAAGGTTCTTTTAATGCAACAAATCTAGTTGATTTAGATAGAAGAACGACTAAAAAGAGAAGAATAAATAGAAAATTAAGTCATTAAGAATTATAATATAGATAATCAATACGTATAAAAAACAAGGTGATAGATATGGTATTTAATAGAACTAAAGCTTATGCATGGATATTTACAATTTTATTTATATTATTTGTTCCTGTAGTTATATGGCTATTTATTAGTTTAGCAAGTAGTAAAGGTAACCCTGACTCATTACTTGTTGTGATGACTATAGTATGTTTATGCCTTGATATTTTATTTTTAGCTTTATCTATCATTCATATGTTACAAAAGAAAGATGCAATAACTATTAAAGACAAACAAGTTATTCTTAAAACCTACAAAGAACAAGTTATAGAA
>CAVIPP010000122.1:0-3996 GCA_963644615.1 Oscillospiraceae bacterium | reverse complement strand
TGTTAAACCTAGGCAATTCTTGAATGCTGAATTTCCAATGGTTGTAACAGAATCAGGCAAAACGATGTCATTTAGCGAGTTGCATGATTCAAAAGCGCTATCTCCTATCGTTTCAAGAGATTCTAAATCGTTGATGTTTGCCAAAGCGGAACAAGATTTGAAAGCTTCGTTTCCGATGCTAACAAGTTTTGATAATCCACTAATGTCGGTTAAAGCCGAGCAATTCTTGAACGTTGCATCACCAATAGTTGTTACGTTCGGTAAGTTCGGAATAGAAATCAATGACGCATCACCTTCAAATGCACTATTTCCGATAGAGTTTAACGAAAGTACATCATTAGTGATTATTGTCGCTAAGTTTTCACAATTGTAGAAAACCTTATCTCCGATACTAGAGAGAGATGAAGGCAAATCAACAGTCGTTAAAGCGGAGCATCCCTCGAATGTGCTTGTACCAATGGTGATTAAATTTGGAGAAAGAGTTAAATCAACTAAAGACGAATTGCCATTAAATGAATTATCTCCAACGGAAGTAACTCCATTACCTAAATCAACCTTTGCAATTGCAGTGTCATTTGAGAATGCATAATCTCCGATAGAAACAACACTATCAGGTATATTTATGCCAGTGCCATTTAAATTAGTTAAAGATAAGCAATTCCTAAATAAAGCATTATTGATGATGGTTGAATCATTTGGAATATTCACACTTGTCAACGATGAAACGTTTTGGAAGGCGGCCATAGGAATATTCGTTTGTTTTGTAACATTAATAGCCGTTAAAGACGAAGGGATGGCGTAATAATAGCCAACTAGGTAATTCTTTCCAGAACCATTAGATCCACCGGAATAGGAATCCCATTGTTCAACGTATCCTTCTTCTGTTCCGGCGCTTTCATAAGTCCAATCAGTAGATTTCGTTCCTACTACGGAATCGCTAGTTTTCGTTTTTGAACCGAAGAAATAACCTAAAACCTGATGATTGTCCTTTGCTGAAGACTCGCTACTTGCGGAGATTATCTTGAAATAACCCCTATCATCGCCAGACGCTTGAGAGGAATCTTTTGTGAATTTCACGGTCAAAACGTCATTTGTAGAGACGTTTATTGTTTTTTCCACAAACGAAGACGATGTACCGGATATTCCGTTTACAAGGCTCGTGCCGTTTAAGGAAATATATAATTTATCATAATTGTTTTCCGATGAAACTTTATAGCTAAACGTGAAGGAACCAACGTTTGTAAATGTTATTGTCATCTCGGAGCTAGAGCTATTAACTCCATTATTTGTTGATTGATAGCAATTTCCACTCAACTCCCAAGGGTAACTTCCAGTAGAGGAGATTGTATATGCTAATTCTTTTTGTTCAGCCTCGGCATTACCACCTCCGATGAATGGCGTTGTTAGGGTCATTAAGTTGCTGCATCCCTTCAATGCTTCAGAACCGACGGCTGTTACATCATCGCCAAAAGTCAATTCAACAACAGATGTAAGGTTAGCCAAAGCTTCTTCACCAATTATTCCTTTTCTAATTGTTAAAGAAACTAAGCCAGTTGGAACGTAATACGTTTCTTTTTTCTCCGTTGCCGCGTAGCTTCCAGAATAATATTTCGTTCCGAAAATATAGGCAAAAGCGCCAATATCATCGCTATCGCTTCCGGCAAAAGGAAGAGAAATCGAAGTTATATTTGAGCAACCAGAAAATGCACCTAAGCCAATATACTCAAGAGTATCTGTGAGGGTTAGATTGGTAAAAACATTGACACCCTGGAACGCGTAGTCGCCTATCGAGGTGACGCCGGAGAGATCCGGGGTCTCGAGGAGCGAGGCGCAGCCGCTGAAGGCGTAGTCGCCGATCTTATTCAGCTCGAAAGCGGGCAATGCGGCGAGGTTCGAGACGCCGTCGAATGAGTGGGAGCCGACCTCAGAGACGGATGGCGATGCCATGGTAAACGAGGTAAGGCCGCTACAGCCGTAGAAGGCGTAGTCGCCGATCTTGGCCGAGGATGCCGAGGAGTCCGCAAAGGACGTGACGCTCGTCATGCCGCTGAGGAAATAGCTAGGTATCTCGCCGGTTCCGGAATATCCGACCTCGGTGAGGGCCTTAGGTACGTAGCATGTGGCGCCGTCTGAGCCGGCGACGGAGTAGAACTTCTCGTTTCCGGAGAGCTCTTCTGACCCGCCGAAAAGCTTGGACACGTAGAACTGCTCCACCGTCTCCCTGAACTGGACGGTGAGCTTTGCGATGTTCTCGCACGCGGCGAACACGGCGTCGCCGAAAGTGGCGCAGCCGTCGAGCGACTTTATCTCGGTGAGCATCGTGCAGCCCTGGAACGCGTAGTCGCCTATCGAGGTGACGCCGGAGAGATCCGGGGTCTCGAGGAGCGAGGCGCAGCCGCTGAAGGCGTAGTCGCCGATCTTATTCAGCGAATTTGAAATTTTAATTGTCGATAAACTAACGCAGTCTTTAAATGCATTATTTCCAATAGATGTAACATTATTCAAATCAGGGAAAATGCTTAAAGCACGGCAATTTTCGAATGTCCCGTCATTTATGATAGTTACGTTGCTTGTACCAGTTATCTTCTCAACACCAGTGCAGTCTTTGAATGCATATGCACCTAGTTCATCAACAGTGCTTGGCAACGAAATTGATGTAATGCCACTTAAACCATTAAATGCATTTTCGCCAATTGCGCAAACAGGCGTATCATCAATATATAAAGGAACAACAACCGCTCCACTTAAAGCGTTGGCTTTTGTAATGGTTGCTCGTCCATTCGAATATGAAACATCGAAATAGCATGCCTTTGTTTCTTCTTTGTAATAAGCATAGACAGTAGCGTTGTTTGCAGGCATTCCTTCAAATTTATTGATTTGTCCAGCTTCTTGATACCAACCATCGAATGTACATCCGCTTCTTGCGGTGACTATCTCTGCGGAGATAGGCTCTTGATATTTAAGTGTTTTGTCTTCAACAACTGAACCACCATTTGTGACGAAACTCAAAGTATATGTGTTTCTGGTGTAATAGAAATCCACGACCAAAGAGCCATCCGCGCATATAGTAACGGTCTTTGAAGATTCTTTTGGTGTGAATCCTTCGTAATCTTTGGCACTCACAGTTATTGTCTTATCTGAAATGCCGTATTTATTTTCCGTGAAATCTAATGTGTAATTTTCACCATCTAAATCTTCAAGATGATAATTGATTTTGTATAAGGTATCTTCTCTTTCTTTCCATTTTGCAATCAAAGAGGTGTTTCCATCAATTGTGTAGATACCACTAGAAGAGAATTCATTTTCATTTTCATCTAAATAGCAAACAAAATCATAGCCAACTCTAGTTGGCTCAGTTAATTGATATTGGGAGTCGAAAGTAACGTCAAATGATGTCTTATCCATTTGACCGCCATTGAGATTGACGGTAATGACATAGTTATTCGCAACCCAATTTGCTTTGAAAGACAAATCGCCGGTTGTTCCCCTTGTGACTTCCAATCCTATAGTTGGTGTGTTGACTGAAGATGATGTCCACCCGGTAAAAGTGTAACCTTTCTTATAAGGATCTTTTAGGGCGAATCCGTCAGTAACAACATAGGAAGTAGGATTTTGTTCGTTAT
Organism: Oscillospiraceae bacterium; assembly: GCA_963644615.1. GTDB lineage: Bacteria > Bacillota_I > Bacilli_A > RFN20 > CAG-826 > Fiminaster. The sequence continues at coordinate 373 of CAVIPP010000122.1, read as the reverse complement.
TTGTTCCGCCTTGCAAATCATAATGAATCGTATATTTATTTATTGACCATTTGGCAGTCAAATAAATATCGCTTGTGTATTTGTAAGTGCCACCATTTTTTATTTCTTCAAGGTTTGAATTATACCATCCCAAGAATGTATAACCGCTATATGTAGGTGTAGGTAACCAATATTTGCTGTCATAGGTTGCATCCACTGTGTCATCGCTTACAACACCGCCATTAGCATCCAAATGAATCGTGTAATTATTGGCCTTCCAGTTAGCTTTATATGTTTTGTTTCCAATAGAGCCTTCTGGCAAAGTATAATCCACGACAGCCTGTTTTCGGAAGTTAAAAATAGAAAAAAGCCCTAGAAACGGCGATGCCATCGC
>CAVIPP010000121.1:0-4003 GCA_963644615.1 Oscillospiraceae bacterium | reverse complement strand
AGCATCATTGCTTGTAACGCTCAATGAGACATATTCGTTGTTGTTGATAACTTCGATAGTGACATTATCAAGAGTATTATTATCAACTAAAGAAGTACTATTTTGTTGTCCAACAACTTTGTTAACGTCATATTGCGTATTATTTGTGTAACCTTCGTAATTATTAGTTCTATCGTTGATAATCGTGATATCTTTAAGAGTATTATAAGTAACATAAGCATTGCCTGTAGTTGACAAAGAATTTGTCCCCAAATAACCAACAAGACCACCGATATCACGATAACCTTTAATTGTACAATTTGTCGCGGAGCTACCACTTACATGTGCACCAGGTTCGGCGGATAAATAACCAACAATCGCGCCAGCTTTATCACCATCATCATATTTAGTGCCATTAAACCAAGTTGAAGTTACTACGCTTGAATCAGTTACATGGCAATTGTCGATAGTGCCACATAAGACATGACCAGCAACTGCTCCTACATGGTTAGTGCCGTAAATTTGTGCTCTATCAATTTTAAGATTTTTAAGTATAGAGTTATTAAAATAAGAGAAGAATCCAGCGGCTTTTGTTCCATCAGTACCAACATCTACCTTAAAATTGGAAACTGTCTTATTATTTCCATCAAATGTGATTTTTCCACGATCTGCAGGAAGTGCCAATTTGATTGGTGTCCATTCTGCGCCACCTAAATCGATGTCATTTGTTAATGTTACTGTTTTACCAATATATTTAGAATATTCTTCTTTATTGATACTATCTCTAAAGAGTCCTAATTGAGCGGCATTATCAATTTCGATGACGTTTACATCTGAATCGGTTGTCGCGGCGTTGCCTTGGACAGCTTCAACTGTGTAACTTACTTTACAAGACTTTTCTTGATATTCATTTCCAGCACTGGAAGGAAGGTTGACTACGCAATCTAATGAATTGTCGTCTATAGCTTTACTTGCAGACAACTCTTTCCAAGTGCTCTTATTGTTTAAGCCATCAAATGCGGTTCCGCCAATGGTGAATTCAAGTCCAGAGAGTAAGCCATCATCTTCTTCACAAGTTATAACTGTGCGGTATTTGATAGCAACATTACTCTTGTTTTCTAGTTTAATAGTGAATGTAACCTTATCTCCTGGAGTTACCTTATCAAGAGTAAGAGTTCCGTCGCTTAAACTAGCTGTTCCACCATTCTTGAATTGACCATTTGTTAAACCATAGTCAGTAGAAAGTTTGATTTTTGAATCATCATCACTCACTACACCAGTTAAATCATCACCGGTATAAGTGAGCATGTTTTCAATTGTCGCCGTAACATCAACTGTACCACTTGTCACCGCAATATTAGTCTTACTCTCACTGGTGAATAAAGCATAAGTTGATCCAGCAATAAGAGAACCCGCTACTGCGATAGAAGCAAGGGAGGCTAAGATAATACTACTTTTTTGTTTTTTGTTCATATTATTTATATGTCCTTTCTATAAATTTGGAAGAAAATAATAAAAGAAAAAAGATAGCACAGGGAAATCTATCTAATTATCAGTTATTAAAATAGTTAAAACTCAATTGTGTCTTTCCTTCTTCCTAGCCATAATTGTAAAAATAAAAAAAAACAAGTAGTATTTTTGCGGTGGGAGGAATATGGGACATCTATTTTATAGATAATGTGCTGATATATTGAGGAGAAGTGCCGCTGATGATTGATGGAGAAAAACTTATGCTCAAGACCACTGCTGGTGCTGGAATGATAGCGGCAATAGAAAAAGAGTGGCGGTTTATTCCTTGGTTGGGGGTGGGTGGTGCTGTATTTATATTTTGAAATATTGATAATTACCAAACTGTAGGTACGCCATCAACATAGTGCCAATATTGGCCCGATTCGGTTGGTTCGGTTTCAGAATAATAATAGACTTTAGACTTATCTAGCCAAGAATAGTCATTAATACGAATTTTAGAGAACTGTTCATTTGTTCCTTGATAATAGATATTTATTTTAGTTGAACAACCTTCAAAAGCATAAGAGTTAATATAGGTGACGCTATTAGGGATGGTGATAGAAGTTAAGGATATGCAACCCGAGAAGGCACTATAACCAATTGATGTGACGCTATCGGGGATGACGATGGAGGTTAGTGATGAACAAAATTCGAAAGCATAAGAGCTAATATAGGTGACGCTATTAGAGATGACGAGGGAAGTTAGAGATGAACAGTGGGAAAAGGCATAGTTGCCAATTGAGGTGACGCTATCGGGGATGACGATGGAGGTTAATGATGAACAATTTTTAAAAGCAGAGCTTCCGATGGAAGTAACGCTGCTAGGGATGGTGATAGATGTTAAGGATGAACAGCCAGAAAAGGCACTAGAGCCTATAGATGTTACGCTACTAGGGATAATAGTGTTTTTGCATCCAAATAGTAGAGAGTTTGTTGAAGTTTCAATTATTGCATTGCAATTATTTCTTGAATCATACTTAGGATTATCGTCTGCAACAGTAATTGAAGATAAGGATGTGCAACCCGAGAATGCATTTTCGCCAATTGATGTGACTCCGCCAGGGATGGTGATAGATGTTAAGGATGAACAGTGGGAAAAGGCATAGTTGCCAATTGAAGAGACGCTATCGGGGATGACGATGGAGGTTAGTGATGAACAACCAGAGAAAGCATAGTAGCCAATTGAAGTGACGCTATCGGGGATGGTGATGGAGGTTAATGATGAACAATAGCAGAAAGTATCGCTTTCAATAGAGGTTACGCTATCAGGGATATTGATAGATGTTAAGGATGTGCAACCCGAGAAGGCACTATAACCAATTGATGTGACGCTATCGGGGATGACGATGGAGGTTAGTGATGAACAAAATTCGAAAGCATAAGAGCTAATATAGGTGACGCTATCAGGGATTGTGATGGAGGTTAAAGATGAACACCAGCGGAAAGTATAGCTTCCAATTTCGGTGATGCTATCAGGGATGACGATGGAGGTTAGTGATGTACAACCAATGAAGACATATTTGCCAATTGAAGTGACGCTATCAGGGATTGTGATGGAAGTTAGAGATGAACAGCCGTAGAAAGTATAGTCTTCAATTTCAGTGACGCTATCGGGGATGGTGATAGATGTTAAGGATGTGCAACCATAGAAGGCATATTCGCCAATTGAAGTGACGCTATCAGGGATTGTGATGGAAGTTAGAGATGAACAACCAGAGAAAGCATAGTAGCCAATTGAAGCGACGCTATCGGGGATGGTGATAGATGTTAAGGATGTGCAACCATAGAAGGCATATTCGCCAATTGAAGTGACTGGAAGATGTTTGTAAGTAGGAAAAATAGTTATATTTCCACTAATTTTTATAGAACACGACGATAAAGTGTAAGATTCGCGATCAGTGTTTAAAGTAAAATTAAAATAATCATAATAATATAAAGAATATTCGTAATTGCATATCGAACAAGCTAATTTATTATCGGATTCCATATTTAGAGTATGCTTAGATTTTCCATTGATAACATCATGTCCACATGTAGATTTGTGCCAATGGTAATCATCATCATATTCCCAAGATGTATCAAAGGTATGCGTATGAGATGATGTTGTGGAATCGCCATCATCGGACGATTGACTAGTATTAGATGTTCCATTGGTGGAACTGCTATTACTAGATGATTCATTGCTACAACTAATTAAAAGCATTGAAGTTATAATTCCAAGAATAACGTGTTTAAATTTCATAAAATGCCTCCAAATGAGCATGCGATTAAATCGGTATTTCTATGAGAAAGCCTACTCAAAAAAATTAAAAAAAACAAGGGTCAATTTGGTCTGTACCCAAGCAGCCTGATAAAAGATGAATAAAGAAATTGTCGATTATATGAGCAATTTTGTGTAAATAAGTAAAAGAGCTGAAGTTGCAAAAAATATTAATAATATTTACATTTATTCTCGACCACCCAAACCATCACTAGACGGGAACCGAACCCCAGTTTTTAACCATTCAGCCACATC
>CAVIPP010000120.1:0-4026 GCA_963644615.1 Oscillospiraceae bacterium | reverse complement strand
AAACTGTTAGGTCGGGCAACCGGCGCGAGGGTTCAATCCCCTCTTTCTCCGCCAATAAAGATATAACAGGATTGATTCCAAAAAATCAGTCCTTTTTTCATTTTTTTAGGGCTATTTTTACTTATTTACGGCAAGGAAATAAAAATCGACTGACCTCCGATAATAAGGATGGTTTTCTTTTTTGAAAAATACTGCAAAGAGGTCTTGACTTTTTGCGGGTGGGGGGGTAAATTTTTAAAGACTTGTGTTAAAAAAATCGATATCAGGAGGAAAACATATGAAAAAGACTAAAACGTTATTTGTTTTGGTTCTTTCCGCTTTGATGCTTGCATCATGTGGAGAAGGGGCCAGCTCACAATCAAAAGAGGACAAGGAGGATGCCACATCCTCTGATACAAATGATTCATCGGAAAGCAGCGAACAACCAAGCGATAGCGAGCCTTCACCAAGCAAAGAGCTGACCGCGGAAGAAATCTGGAAGAACGCCTTCGATAACGACAAAATTGAGAATTATACCGTCTCTGTCTCTTATAATGCCGGAGAATACGCTGTGGTTCAAAAACGTACTCCAGGAGAAAATGGATATAGTTATTGTGAGATATCATCTGGAGACTACTACTCTGTGATATACGGCAAAAAAGACGATTCTCTTATAGAGTATTCCAACAACAACGATGGCACTTGGTCTACTCAAGAATTTTCTCTTAGTGAATTAAAAGAATCTTCTAGGGACCATGTGCTTTCTATGTTTAACTATGAGAGCATTTGCCCTAATTTCGGAGACCATTTCTCCAAATTTGCTTTATCTAGCGATGGAACATATGTCTTTGAAGGGAAAGAAGGCGAAGATGAAATAGTCACTAATGGCCTGACATCAATGATGGAATCATACACAAAAACATATAAAGCCATTGTCTCTTTTGAAGACAATCACTTAAAGAGTGTTACCTATTGGAAATCTGATTCTGTCCTACCAAATTCTTCTGTAGCAATCGAATTCACTGATTGGGGAACTACAACGATCGATATTCCGACAAACCTACATACGCATACATTCGAAAAAGAATGGTCGTCAGATGAACATTTTCATTACCATAAAGGAACGTGTGGGCATAACGTTAGTGCTGATTATGCTGAACATACTTACAAAGATGGCGTTTGCACTGTATGTGGCTATTCTTATTCATCTACTGAAAAATAGAAAATTGTATTCGAGGCATCCAGAGAAAGAAAACCCACGATTTTGGGTATGGGGCGCTGCTTTCGGGGCCTATTTGCCTACTTTGTAGTTGAATCCGTTCTTGATTTGGTCGTAGATGTCCTTATGGGCGAGCAGCTCATAGCCGCATTCGGGGCATTTCATGTCAAGTTGATCGACGCCGTACTCTTTGTTGTACTTTACCTGAAGGAATATTTGCACACAGCCATCGGCCATCGCCCTCGCTGAAATCGGGCATCTTGTAGTTGAGCTCCATGATCGCCCTGCATTTGCACCAAATCGAGTCGTAGCCGAACATTCCAATGAGGACTTTCCTCCATTTGTTGGCTTTGGCCATCTCGGCGAGTTCCCTCGCGTGCCGGGAGTCGTTATATTTCCTTTCCTCGTTGACGAAGACGCCGTGGCCGTACTTTTTCGCCTTCTCTAGCACATTGGCGAACCGGTAAAATATGTATTTGCCTTGAAGTCTGAGTTGCGGAACCATCTTGCCGCACCGAAATGTTTGCAAAAAACTCGGCAGATCCGAGTTCCGACCGAAATTCATTTCGTTTTTGTTCTGGCTTTAGGGTACAAATAGCTAAAGGTATGAACTTTTTGAAAGGGTACGAAGTTGTATCAAATGTTATGTTTCTAGACAAATTTAAAAACTATCGAAAATATCGAAGTTATAGTGAACGTCCAATTAATGATTGGCGTTTTTTTGTGCATATAAATTATTTTTGCTTTATAGTCTTGATAAAAACAGCAATTCGACAGAAGTTTATTTTTTGTTTAGCTATTTTTTAAGATTTTTTATAAATTTTTTGAATTCCCCCCCTATTAATAGTGATGAAAGAATTATTCTGCGTAAAAAATCTATCAAAAACTTTTGTAACGAATGATGGGAAGGCTATATCAATTCTAAATGATATAAGTTTTAATTTACCTTCTTCAGGCATGTTTTTTATATTTGGGAAATCAGGTTGTGGCAAATCAACTTTATTAAATATATTTCAGGGATTAATGAAACCTTCTAAAGGAGAAATATTATATAAAGGCAAAAATGTTTCTAAATTCAACAAGAAAGAATTGAATAACTATTTAAAAAATGAAATTGGAATCATTTTTCAGTCGTTTAATTTAATTAATGATATGACTGCATTAGAAAATTTAGAACTTGCAGCAAAAGTCAAAAATATCTCAGATAAAAAAGTTATTGATGATTATTTAGTTAAATATAAAATCGATCATGTTAAAAATAAGAAAGTTGCATTATTAAGCGGTGGAGAAAAGCAAAGAATATGTTTAATTAGAGCATTATTAAATAACCCAAAAGTTATTTTTGCTGATGAACCTACAGGGAATTTAGATGAAGAAAATTCATATTTATTAATGAACGAATTGCATGAATTATCAAAATCTAGGTTAATTATTGTTGTGTCACATAACAAGAAAATTGTTAATGAGTTTAATGATGGATATTTAGATTTAACAAATGGTAAACAATTATTTATTAAAGAAATAAAAGAGGAAAATACATTAGATAATATTAATGAAGTGAATAAAAAGAAAAAATCTTCATTCTTATCTTTTATGCTTAACCATAATTTAAAAAAAGATTTAGCAAAGAATATAATAGGAATTTTTTCTTTGGTTTTTAGCATTTGCGTTTGTTTTGTTTCTATGGGCTTTAATAATGGCGTACAGAATAATTCAACAAATCTTTTAAAACAATTTCAAAATAATAATTCTTATAAAGTTTCAAAGATTCTTTATGAACAAGTTAATGACTCGAATTTAAAACTGCAAAAAACAGAAAAACCAACTATAGATCAAACTAAATCCATATATGAATCATATAAAAATATTGATATACACGATAATGTTGATTATTTCTTTGGAGATGTTAAAGAAACAAGAATAAATAAAGAACTTCAAGAAAATATAACCTATATTCCGGTAAACAATATAAATGCATCTAAGATTGTTTATATTAACGATGCTTTTAATAATCAGTATAAAGAAAAACATAATGGTGAAAGCCTGCTTTATAAAACAATCAATTTACATTTAAAAAGAAATTATCTATATAAAAATACAACAGGTGTTGGAAGTAATTTAATATCAGAAGATTTCATAATGTATATCGAGTTTTATATCGGAAAAATCAAAAATGAATTTAGCTATTTAAATTATCCTAAAGTATATTTTTCAATTGACTATTTTGAAACTATTTTAAGTAATCATAATTGCAATAATATCCTTAAGGAGACTGGACAAAAATATACATATTTAAGTTTTTTAAAAGATGCGAGCAAAACTAGTGAATTGGCAAACTATTCTTACCAAGTTTATTTGGATTCGTTTGACGATTGTTTGGATTTTAATAAAAAAATTGATGATTATGACAAATATAAAATAGTTAATGATCCCTTAGTAACAATTGAATCATTTAAAGAATTATCATCTTCTTTGTATGATGGATTTATTTTCTTCATATTTATAGTTGTTGCTTCATCAATCGCTTTGATATCATTTTTATCTTATTCCACATATGTATTTAATAAGAAGCAGTCAGCTATTTTAACAATTTTGGGAGCTGAAAATGATGATATTTGTATGGTTTATATCATTGAACAAGTTCTTATAGGAATGATTAGTTTGTTGTTATCTTTTTTAGTAATCCCTTTTATACAAAAATTAATGAACTTAATAATAGAAAAAAATACGAGATTTGAAAATTTAATTGCTATTCCAAGCGACATAAATACAAAAATATTTATTAGTTTAATTTTAATCGCCCTTATTTTTGTGTTTGTGTGCTTGCC
>CAVIPP010000119.1:0-4063 GCA_963644615.1 Oscillospiraceae bacterium | reverse complement strand
TCATCGTATATAGCTTCTTTTTTTCTATTTGCGCTTTTGATTTTGTTTGCTAAATAATGTCGAAAATCTCGATATTTTTCTTTATTACGAATTTTTAATTCGTTTTCATAATGATTTTCGAGAACTTTGTTATTAATTTCGATACCTGAAGTCGTTAATTTTTCTTGGATGGGAAGGATATATTTATCTCTGTTATTTAATGATTTAATTTTTGATTTATAAAAAGATTCAATAACTTCCCCATCTTTAGTTATATATGCGTTAGATTTAAGTGGAATCAATTCAACAATTAGTGACACAACATTATCTTCATCAAATTCTTTTTCAATTAAAGTTAAATTGATTTTCACGATATTGTCGTTTTCATTTAGCGAAATGTTATTAATCTTACTAACTCCTAAAATTTTTCTAAATCTATCAAGTGATTTATTTTCAAAACTAGAATAGAAATTATCACTATTAATGACATATAAAAGTGGACTTCTTCCATCGATAGAAACCACTAATTGTTCGTCTTTTAAATCACGAAATGGAAACACTAGTGTCTCTTCGTTTAATAAGATTGGAGAAAACAATATCTCACCTCTATATTTTTTATTTATTTTATTGATGTAATTTTGATAAGACTGTCTATTTATTCTCATAGCCAAATTATATCTTAATGAATTGCAAAATTAAACATAGTTTATTTGATTGAATTTAACGATTATTTTTAATATACTTAAAACATGGAAAAATCTAATAAGCGCGGTCTTTTGATTATTATGAGTGGCCCAAGTGGTGTTGGAAAAGGCACAATTCGCCGCGAAGTAATGAAAGATAAATCTTTAAATCTTTATTATAGTGTCTCTATGACCACTAGAGAACGTCGCCCAGGTGAAGTTGATGGTGAGGATTATTATTTCGTTTCAAAAGAAGAATTCCAAAGAAACATTGATAATAACAACCTCCTCGAATGGGCGGAATTTGTCGGAAATAGATATGGCACCCCTAAAGATAAAGTTGAGAAAATGCGTGACGAAGGAAAAAATGTCATGCTTGAAATTGAAGTTAATGGAACTACTCAAGTCTTAAAAAACTGTCAAGGAAGAGATGTCATTTCGATTTTTATTCTTCCTCCTTCTTTTGAAGAACTTGAAAATCGTATTCGTCATCGTGGAACTGAAAGCGAAGAAGTTGTACAGACTAGACTTAAAAAAGCTCGAGCTGAAATGGAATTAAAATATCATTATGAATTCATTGTCTTAAATGATGATTTAGATAGAGCCGCTAAAGAAGTAAAAGACATTATTCGTTCGAGGATGAACGCAAAAATAATCAAATAAAAGAAAGGGCAAAATGAAACTCGTCGAAGTTTTGATTGAACGAAAAGCCGAGTCTCTCAATCGCCCTTTTTCTTATCTTTATTATGGATCAAAAAATATCGATGTTGGCTTTAGAGTCATCGTTCCTTTTGCAAAAACAAAACTAATTGCTTATGTCGTTAAAGTTATAGACACCAATAAATCGAAAGAAGAACTCGAGAGTTTAACTGGATATAAAATTAGCGATATTATCGATGTTATTGATGATAAGCCTCTTTTAAACAAAGAACTTATGCAACTTGCTAATAGGATGAGTGAATATTATCTTTCTCCTCTTATTAGTGTGCTTCAAAGCATGCTACCAATCTCACTTAAACCTTCTTTCTCTTCACTTAAAGGTCCTAAGATTGCATATGATTCATATTATGTTTTAGTTGACGGCACTGAAGAAGGATTAACTCCAAAACAAATTGAACTTATTCGAAAACTGAAAAGTAATGGTCCAATTTTAAAAAGGGATTATAAATCTATTTCTATTGCTAACAAACTGATATCACTTGGTAAAATTGAAATAATTAAGAAAGAAAAAACTCGATTAGTAATTCCTCAATATCAACGTGAAGAAGCAAAAAAATTGACCAGTGAACAAGAAAAAGCTGTCAATGAAATAATTAATAATAAACAGACTGTTTCATTGCTTTATGGTGTAACTGGAAGTGGCAAAAGTGAAGTATATCTCAAATTATCCGAACTAACTTTAAAAGAAGGTAAGAATGTTTTAATGTTAGTTCCTGAAATCTCTTTAACACCCGTTATGGTTGAATATTTTCAAAGAAGATTTGAGGGCAAGGTTGCTATCCTCCATTCTAACCTTACTCCTGCTGAAAAATATGATGAATATCGTCGGATCGCTAAAGGTGAAACAAGAGTGGTCGTCGGAGTCAGAAGCGCCATCTTTGCTCCTTTAGAAAATATCGGATTAATTATCTTAGATGAAGAACATGTTGAGTCATATAAACAAGACTCATCTCCATATTATCACGCTCGAGATGTCGCTATATTTAGAGCAGAATATTATCACGCTAAAGTGGTGTTAGGAAGTGCGACGCCATCATTAGAAAGTATGGCCCGTGCTAAAAGGGGTGTATATCAATATGTTTCTTTACCTAATAGAATCAATAAACAAGAACTTCCAAAGACTTCAATTATCGACTTATCTCGACCATTTAATTTATCTAGAGACTCGTTTATTTTTTCGAAACAATTAATAAGAGATATTAACGAGGTTCTTTTGAAAAAAGAACAAGCGATATTACTCATCAATCGTAGAGGTTATTCTGGATATATTTCTTGTCGAAATTGTGGGCATATGTTTATGTGCCCAAATTGTGAGATTGCTTTAACTTATCATAAAGAAGATAACCTCTTAAAATGTCACCATTGTGGTTATGTTGAACTCGCTCCACATTCGTGTCCTGATTGTGGCTCGAGTTATCTCTCTCATAGTGGTTTTGGAACGGAAAGAATAGTTAAAGAAATTAATAAACTTTTCCCAAACGCACGAACACTTAGACTCGATAGTGATGTCGGTGAAGTAAGAAACAATATTGCAAAGGTAATTAAACAATTTTCAAATCATGAAGCCGACATTTTAGTTGGCACTCAAATGATTGCTAAGGGGCATGACTTCCCTAATGTTACTCTCGTCGGCGTCGTTTTAGCAGATATTGGACTTTCCCTCCCATCATTTCGCTCAACTGAAAGAACTTTCGAACTCATCACTCAAGCTGTTGGACGAAGTGGAAGAAGTTATAAAGAAGGTAAAGCTATCATTCAAACATATAATCCAACGCATTACGCTATCTCTTTAGCGTCAAAACAAGACTACAATTCTTTCTATAAGAAAGAAATGGAGGTTAGAAAAATATCTCAATACCCTCCATATACATATTTAGCCAGTCTAGAAGTAAGTGGAAGTAGTGAAGAAAATGTCATTGAAATGATTCATCATGTTTTCGAATTAATTAAAAATAAAAATTTCGAAAACGTTACTGTTTTAGGTCCACTTTCACCATATATCGCTAAAGAAAATAACACTTATCGTCGACTTATATTAGTAAAATATAAAAATAGTGATAAAATAAAACCGTATTTAAGAGAGGTTCTTGATTCACTTAAAAACAAGAGTCAAATCAACGTCAAAATCAACGTCGATCCATATAATTTTTAGGAGGATATCTATGATTACTATCACCATGATTGGACTAGACCAATATACTGTTGCGCATTATTCAAAAGACCACACAAAAAATCTCGCTGACTTATTTGAAACAAGTGAAGAAAATATATTATTTGTCGCTACTGATTCACTAACTTTTTATAAAGGTGTTGATCAACCTTCTTGGAACAGTGTTATCAAAGTAAATGCTCCAAGTAAATTTGAAGCTGTCAAAAATGTAGTTGCAAAATATTTGATTTCGACCTTAAAAGATTTCTCAATCAATCTCGCTATCGAATTCACCTTCTATCATGAACACGATAGATTTGAATACATCAATCCTGATTATCCTCGCTTTTTAACCGAAGAAAATATCGCTAATGTTGAAGAAGATGAACTCAACGATGGCGAAGAACTTTTCGAAGGGAATATATTTGAAGGTTATCAAGAAAAATTAGATGAAATTTATAAAGTCGATAAAGATAAAGACTAACGGAGATATTTATGAAAGCGATTGATTTATCCACTAACGCATTAAAAC
>CAVIPP010000118.1:2215-4080 GCA_963644615.1 Oscillospiraceae bacterium | reverse complement strand
TAATTCTGTTTGCACTAAATACGCTTCTTCCAAAGGGTTCCAACAACGCGAGTGATTGGTATCTTTAAAGTTTAATACTTGAACTTTGTACCCGTTGTTTTCTAAATGTTTTACATTATGTAAAAACAATTCGCCCTTAGGATCGCTTATGAAAAGATTCGGTTTGTTTTTTTGAGATGATATAGCCCTTATTTGAGGCTCGATACATGATGTTGTTTTTCCTGAACCAGTGGTGCCTATAACCATTTCGTGCATTAAAGGCAAATAATGAAACCTCAATCGATAATTAGTTTTTTCTTCAGGAGTTAATTTTTCGTACTTGTTATAATCGATCGCATTACCTTTATTGTCAGCAAAATCGCTCGCAAACGGAAAGCCGTTAACTTCAATATTACTGAGTTCATCATAAAAATACGTCTCGGTTTTTAAACTTTCTTTATCGTTATAAAAAACTACCTTTGAACATTCGTTGTTTTCTTTGATGTAGCGTTCAAATATACTTTTGGAATAAGATTTTTTATTCATTTTATTTGTCCCCTTTTAACACAAAACCAAACCTTTTTGATGGATTCTCGGATGAATTTGTTATCTCTTTCCATTCTTGATTTGTATAGCGATTGATAAAACCTATCTTCTTATAATAATCAATGTTTTCCGATAAAATAACTTCTAGGAATGAGAAATTAATATCCGACATATTAAGTGCGAGAACAATATCTTGTTTAATTGATGTCACGATAGCAAAAGTTTCTTGTGTTTGCTTATCATATTTATCTTTTAATTCCTTGCTTAAGACAGTTCTTCCTTCAGAGGCATAACCAATTAATTCTGATAAATTAGAATATAGTTTTGCTTCCTTTTCATCACCCATTTGCTCATATAAAAATGAGAGATAATTGAGTGATGTCACATCGCCCCAATATGCACATTGCTTTAATCGATAAATAGCCGAATATATGTCTTTTTTATGGCCAATACCCAATGTCAGCATTATAGCTATTGTGCGGTTAATATCGACATTGCCCTTTATTGAAGTAATCGCTAACTCGTTATATCGAATAGTAGAGTTATAAGGTCTTAGATAATGATAATCAAAATAATATTGGTTGAAATTGTTTTGGCTGAAACATTTAAAGATATTATCTAAAGAAAGAAGCGCAATTGTTTTTAAGTACAAGTAGTTGTTATCTTCTGAAGAAGCATCTTTTTGCTCATTGGCAAAATATGTTTCAACGTCATTAATTGTGCTTATAGTTGTTAAGTCGCTAGTAATTAATTTTTTACATTCTTCAACTTCGTTTTTTGATAATTTAAAAACATCACCTATAAATTGAATGATTATATTAGCGTCATTGTCTAAATCATCGTTAAAATTATTCGAAAGCATTGTAACCGTTAATAGCATATCTAAAATCGCTAAATAATTTTTTCTCTCATTTATATTCATAGTTACCCTCTTTTAAAGAACTACACATATTTTACTAAGAAAGTAATTTGTAGTAAAGTTAAGATATGCTTATCGTTAGCGGCGATTACTTCGATGTTGTCGATACAGAAAAGCGTGAGAAAACAATTCAAAAGTTTTTAGAAGAGTTATTAACGGATGTGATCAATATTAATAATGAAACTGAAACGTGCGAAAGAATTTCAAATATTCTTAATTATCATCTAATCGGCCCACAATTTTCCCTGCTTTAAAGCATGTATGAGTAAAATGAATAAGATGACATTTGAGGAAATGATATAATTTAAAAAAAGTGTTTTGCGAGCAAAGAAACAAAATATTAATGATGATAGATAATCTTGTGATGGAACTTACTTAATATATTCAAATATGAAAAAAATAGATAAAAACAAAGATAATA
>CAVIPP010000118.1:0-2200 GCA_963644615.1 Oscillospiraceae bacterium | reverse complement strand
CTAACGAGAATGGTTGGCGATTTTCTAGGTGGTTTAATTGTAGATAATTTTAATCCTGATAATCCAGAAGATACGCAGCGCAGCATCGCTAACGCTTTACAGGAGAGAATAGAGGAACATAAACGTATTGTTATGGTTTACAAAAAGGAAGATATTTATAGTCCTCTTGTCTATAAAAGGTGCAAGGAAATTCTTAAAGATATAACTTTTGAAAAAATTGAAGACATTAATGATAGAACTGTCTATTATCGGCTAAATATATCCGACGATTATTTTGGTTGCGAAGATTATTACAATTATAGCAATCGTTATTACCGCATTCGTGAAAAATTAGAAGATGAAAAAGAAGAGTTTGAACAAAATAATTCAATTAAACCGATGAATGAAAATCTTCATGAGTTAGTCTTTAACTCTAAAATCGGCGATTCTATTATGCTTTTTATCAATGGCAAGAATTTGGACTATTATAGAATTAATGATATTTTCACACTTGAAAATAATGAATATGTATCGCTTATTAGATTGAATGATATTGTTGGGACCGCTAAATTTTATAAATATGTAAAAAAAGAGCACAAAACAAATCCAAAAGAGTCGCTAGTTCCTATTAATGATATAGTGTTTATCGAGATGCTTAAAGCGTTTAGAACTGAGAAAAAATAATAATTGCTTATTAAATTCATAAAGGTCAATAACCTTTAATGGTTAAACTGAATTTAGAAAATAATCTTTCTTTTTAATACTCAATCCTTAAATGGGTTAGTAATTTATGATCACCACATCTATGATGCAGGCTTAAAAGAAAAAGAGAAATTTAGTAACGATTAACGAGCCAATAATATTTACTTAGCCCGTAGTTATAAATAGAAAGAATATGCTAAAATTTATTTAAGTAAAAATGATGACCGCTTTTAATTTTATCAATTATGAGAATCTTTTTTAAAAATGAACGTCAAAAAAGCAAAAAAGAAGTTATTGATGATTTTCTTTACTACATTAAGCAAGTAAATGATGGTTATTATGTAGATCGCTCTTATGGGTATGATCAAAATATAACTTCTTCAAAAATAACTGAACAAGCGATGTATATGGCCAAACTAGATGGTGTGCCATTGCTCGATAGTAACTTTTTTTCATTTCTATGTAACATTGACAACTATCGCTTTACGCGATTTAGCCATGCTTCTTTCTTTGTCTCTTTCGCCTACTGTTACAAAGTCGATTATGAAATTGATTATTCATATTATGAGAATGTGGAAAAAGGCTACGAAATTAAATACTCATATTTTTCAGATGAATATTATGCTGAAAAGACATACGATAGAGAACTTGTTAACGATTCTTACGATGAAACGATAAAGCATCAGGCAGTCGGAGTTGTTCAAGTCAATGAATGGGGTCGCATTATCGGCATGTATGGAAATGACGAATGTGACAGTTTAGATTACTGGCCAGTTTCGCCAAATAGATCGCGTTTTTTTAAAGGCAGTTTTGAAGAAACCACAATAGAAGAAATAAGCGAATTAATTTTCCACGATGACTTAGTCATACCTTCAGATGAAGATATAACGGACTACATTGAAAATCATTGTGATAATTATTCACTACATTCAGAAGTTATAAGACGTGATACAGCGGATTTAGAAGATGAATTTCATGAAAAAAAAGGTTCTTATTCCAGATTGGATTCGTGCGATTGTCAAAGTCTCGAAATAACAAAAAGTGAGTTAACTAGTACTTTTAGATATATTGTCGAAAATTATTACACGTATGAAATAAGCTATAAATATAACGGCGTAGAACGTAGTTATTCTTCGAATAATTTTTCATCAATGTTTTCCTCATTAAGTGGAATCCATCTAATTTATAGTAGCGAAATTGATAAATATAAACTACTCGCTGAAAGCGAGTTAAGAAGACAAGCAGAAGAATCAAGAGAAAAAATTGAGTTAAACAAAGAAAAAACTAATGCTTTAGCAAGCATATTGTCTAAACGCAACAAATCGCATCTTATAATTACTATTATTTTATCTTTTTTATATGTTTTAAGCTTTGTAGGAACTTTTATCTACCACTATTTTAATCCATCATTAAATTTTCCACTTATGTCCTTCCCGATTTCCTTGAACCAATTAGGGGTAGCATTATTACTCGTAGCAGCGTATATCGCTTACTATTTGCATAAAAGAAAATTCAATTC
>CAVIPP010000117.1:0-4121 GCA_963644615.1 Oscillospiraceae bacterium | reverse complement strand
ACCTTAAATAATCCTGATACTAATGCTTTTAATTTTGAACTTATCACTGAAATCATAAAAGCTTTTTTAGTTATTATTCCCTTTTTAGGTTTTGGTGGACTTTGCGAAGTTCACCGCCATTTAAGCCTAAATGAAGGAGTTTTATTTTGGAAAGATTTTATTCAAGGATTTAATTTTAAGTGGGTCTTATTTGGCTTTATTTATGGTGTGCTAAACGTTATTTTACTTTTACTATCTTCTTTATCAACTTTATTATCTTATGGAGCGATTTTTTATTTTATTGCTTTAGGAATATTTTTCTTAATCATTTATCCTATTTTTATTTTTTCATGCACACAAACTTCTTATTATACGCTTACCTTTAAAGGATATTTTTCTAATGGCTATAAATTTGCTCTTAAAAATTATCCTTTTATGTTTTTATTTTCTCTCTATCCATTATTACCTCGATTATTATTCTTAATACCTAATCTACCAGTATTTATTTACAATACGGTTGTGGTTATTTTTATGGCTTTCTCACCAATATATGCATTTATGTTATACTCATTTTGTTTAGATAAATTTGATGAAAACATCAACAAAGATAATTATCCTACCTTTTATCGAAAAGGATTAAGCGGCGAAATTCAAAAAGGAGAAGAAGATGAAACAGTTGACAATCAAGATTAATCACAACTCAATGCATGTCCATTTAGGTGTACTTAAAGACGGATGTGTTGGCCTCACTAGTATAGGTCTAAAAGAAAAGAATGAACTTTTAGATTGTGAAATATATACATATCGACCTGTTGAAATTCAAGTTCAAGGTGAAGATCAAAATGGACATCATGGTCTAAAAAATTGTGAGACTTCTTTTGGAATAAGTGCGAAATATGTTGATCACAAAATAAATAATACTGATAATGGCGTTGAACTTATATTAATAACTAAAAATGATACGTTAGAAGTTAAAACTCATTATTTATTATTATCATCTTCTCATACAATTGAAACATATAATGAAGTTAAAAACATATCAAATAATCCTTTACGCTTAGAATATGTTTCTTCATATGTTGAATATGGACTTGGAAATAAAGGAAATATTAATCCATATTCTAAATTATATTTTCATTCCCCTCATAATTCCTGGCATGTCGAAGCCCAATGGGAAAGAGATTCATTTCGTCATTTAGGATTATATAACGGAAACAATAACACTTCGTTTAAAAGAATTAATCTTAATAACAAAGGAAGCTGGTCCACAAAAGAATATTTACCTATGTGCGTTATTGAAGATAGTGAGACTAGTGAATTTGAATTAATCCAGATTGTTGAAACTGGAAGTTGGCATATCGAAGTCGCTGATAGCGGAAATACACTATACGTTTCTAGCAGTGGTCCAACTCATTTTGATTCAGATTGGACATATCCACTTAATAGTAATGAAACATTTATTGGTCCAAAAACAAGTGTCAGTTTCGCTAATAGTTTTGAAGAAGTTATTCAAGAAGTAACTAAATATCGTCGACTTATTGTTCGACCATCATTAGATCATCTTGAAATGCCAGTTATATATAATGACTACATGCATAATCTTTGGGATAAACAGACCGAAGATTTAGTTTTACCTTTAATTAGTAGTGCAAAAGAAGCAGGAGTGGATACATTTGTGCTTGATGCTGGCTGGTTCGCTAAAGGTAGTGATTGGTGGGGCATTCTTGGTGTTTGGGAAGAAGAAAAAGAAAATTGGCCACACGGACTTAATTATGTTTTAGATAAGATTCGTGAAGCTGGAATGAAAGTTGGAATATGGACCGAAATCGAAGCCATGGGAATTGATTGCCCTTTATTTAAAAAAACACCAACAGATTGGTTTTTAACAATTGATGGTAAAGTTATAATTGAACACCATCGAGCAATGCTTGATTTTTCTAATAAAGATGTCTATGAATATGCCTTTAACACTATTTCCCGATTAGTGGACACATATCATCTTGACTATATTAAAAATGATTATAATACCGAAGCTGGTATTGGTAGTGATAAATATTCTTCCTCATTTGGTGAAGGACTATATCGCCATTATCAAGCATTTAAGAAGTTCCTTAATGCTTTGATGGATAAATATCCTAATTTAACAATTGAAAACTGTGCGAGTGGTGGATGTAGGATGGATTATGGTCTATTATCTATTTGTCCTATTCAATCCACGAGTGATCAAACCGATTATCGACTTTACCCTTATTTATCAGGCAATGTTTTAAGCGCTGTCACACCTGAACAAGCAGCGGTTTGGTCATATCCAAATGATTTACTTCATAAAGATGTAGTTCGCACAAAAGAAAGTGTTGCGCTTAACATGATTAACGCTATGTTTGGCCGAATTCATTTAGCGAGTGATTTATCAACACTCACTAACGAAGAAATGGATTTAGTTAAAGAAGGAGTTAAATACATTAAAAATATGAACTCCTGGAAAAAAACTGCTCTACCCATTTATCCGCTTGGAATATCCTCGTGGGGAGATGAATTTGTAAGTGCTGGTTTATCTAGTGATGATAAAATCGTATTTTCTGTTATTAATTTGTCGAATAAAGACACAGAGATTAGTGTTGATTTATCTAAATATAACGTTAAAGATCTTAAATTAGTTTATCCTACTAAATTAATAAGCTCTTATGCCTTTAAAGATGGAGTCCTTAAAGTTGCTTTACCAAAAGAAGCTTCTGGAAGAGTTTTTGAAGGATATAAATCATTAAAATAAATAATATTAATTTATCATTAATTTTTGTGTTTAGTCTATTTTTAGAATAAAATAATTTTATGAAAAAATTACGTATTAATATGCTTTCAAAAGCAACATCTGTTGATGGACAAGGAGTGGGCAGTGCCTATATAGAACAAGTCGCCTTAATTAAAGAATGCTCTGATATTTTCTCGACAAGTATAAATGCGAAAGGAAATAAATTTGATATTTATCATTTTCACACTGTCAATCCTGAATTCGCTACTCGATTTAATAAACACCACGTTAACATTGCTTATGTGCACTTTATTCCAACGACATTAGATGGTTCGATTAAATTACCTAAATTATTTTTTGCTGTCTTTAAAAAATACGTAATAAGTTTTTATAAGAAGGCTGATGAAATAGTTGTTGTCAATCCTTCCTTTATTCCTCCTTTAGTGGACCTTGGTATAAAAAAAGAAAACATCACCTATATTCCAAACTTTGTTGATCACGATAAATTTAAAACTATTAGTGAACAAGAAAGAGAAGCAGTTAGAAAACAATATAATATCCCGTTAGATAAATTTGTGGTCCTTGGATGCGGCCAAGTCCAAACTCGAAAAGGTGTTGTTGATTTTGTGGAAGTCGCAAAAAGAAATCCTGATAAAGCATTTGTTTGGGCTGGTGGATTTTCTTTTGGAAAAATTACTGATGGATATAGAGAGCTTAAAGAAATTATGGATAATCCACCAGATAACGTTAAATTTTTAGGAATCATTCCACGTGAGAAAATGAATGATATATATAATGCAGCGGACTTACTATTTACTCCATCTTTTAGTGAACTCTTCCCAATGACAATCTTAGAAGCTGTCAATTCATCAAAACCAGTTTTATTAAGAGATTTAGAGCTTTATGAAGATATCTTATTTAAGAAATATCGCTCCGCTAGTGACGTTGATGGATTTGATAAAGAAATTAAGAGACTAGCTAGCGATAAAGATTATTATAATGAGTCTATTGAAATGTCTAATTATATTTCATCTTTTTACTGCAAAGATCACGTTAAAAATATTTGGAGAGAATATTACCCTCGCGTATACGAGAAATGGGCTCCAAAGAAGAAATTTTATCAATAATTTATTGGCCTATTTATTTGTTTAAAAATAGTCACTTTAAATTGCAAAAATCATATAAAGCGCTTTCATAAAAAAGTGATTAATATTTTCCTTTTTTAACTAATAATTTCATCATTTATGTAATAAAATTCTCATTTCATAACTTTTAATCCTTTTAATATGCTTTATTTTTTACATAAAAAAGAAGTATTTTTTACATTTTCTTCATTAAATGAGTCGTACCCCAAAATCTGGACAACAGAAAGGAGTACATATTTCTATGAAAT
>CAVIPP010000116.1:3722-4165 GCA_963644615.1 Oscillospiraceae bacterium | reverse complement strand
TTTTGCCCCCTTATATATTTATTACTTTAGGTTCGTACTAAATGACTGAACCCAAAAAAGATACATTTATTCTCATATATATATATATATAGCAAGTATTATTTTAAGAAGTACTGAATCTATCGAAGAAAAGTGGCGCTAAGTTTGATGCGCTTTAGGTTACAACTGCGCATCCATCAACTGCCGAGATAGCAAAAGCAAGTGTCAAATCACGAATTTTAGATATGAGGCAGAGGCGACCTATTTTTGAGCATCAACTTTTGCTCCGACCATAGGCATACGTGCATTGAACCTTTTTAATAATGTCGCGCGCACACAAAAAAATGTAGAAACCACCCCCTCAAAGAACCCAGCAAATCTCCTAATAGTGAGAAGTTAGACCTTAACAAAATGCATCTAATTTTTCCGTATATTAAGGAGGCCAGGTAGTATGAAGATTGATG
>CAVIPP010000116.1:0-3712 GCA_963644615.1 Oscillospiraceae bacterium | reverse complement strand
GTATGAGGCAGTCTCGACCTATTTTTCAGCACAAATTTTTGCTCCGATCATAGGCGTGTATGTGCTGAATCTTTTTTAATAATGTCGCGCGAACACAATAAGAAAATGTAGAAACCACCCCCTCAACTTGACCTCTGATTCTCCTAATAGTGAGAAGTTAGACCTTAACAAAATGCATCTAATTTCTCCGTATATTAAGGAGGCCAGGTGGTATGAAGATTGATGAAAAGAATAAGATATTGGAACTTAGGGATAGTGGTGCTTCAGTTAGACAAATTGCAAAGAAGCTAGAGATGTCCATAAGTTCAGTTCATGATTTCCTTTTAGCGAATGCTGAGGTTACGCGTTATTCAACTTGTCCAGTATGTCACAAAAGTATAATTCACCATAAGCAGAGCGGACGTCATAGAATCTATTGCTCCGATAAGTGTCGTTATAGTCCAGTTGCAAGAAAAAAAGATATACGTATATGCCTTTTTTGTCACAAATCATTTAAGGCATATAGAAATAGTAAAGCTAAATTCTGCTCCCATAAGTGCTACGTGAGGTATCGTTATGGAAGGTAATTATAGACGCCAGGTTCATCGCTATATGCTCAGTAGATCCTTCTATGAATCATTGCTCCACGATGCACTTTTAACCACGAGTGAATATAGGCAAATTAACGCTCAACTTCTCGCTAAATATGGCCTCGATAATAGAAGTATATTCAATGATGAATAAGTGGATAATTGGTCCAATAAGAGCAAATATACATGTAAGGAAGTATCGATAATATGGACGTTATTAAGTTTACCTCATTACCGGAGTATCACGCCTCACTCAGGGTTGTTGCTTACGCTAGAGTTAGTAAGGAGAAGGAGTCAATGCTCCACTCACTAAATGCGCAGGTGGACTACTACACAAATCTCATAAAGTCGAATGCTGAATTTACCTACGCTGGCATTTATGCCGATGAAGGAATAAGCGGCACCAAGGAAGATAGACCTGAGTTTACTAGGATGATGAATGATGCACGTAGTCATAAGTTCGACATGATCATCACTAAGTCGGTGTCACGCTTTGCACGTAACTTAGTCCTACTCCTAAAGTCCATCCGTGAACTTAAGCAACTTGGAATTGATGTCTATTTTGAAGAGCAGAACATCCACACGCTTTCCTACGAGGGTGAAATCATGCTCACCATTTTTGCATCAACCGCAGAAGAGGAAGTAAAGTCAATGTCACTAAATATGCTTTGGCGAATTTCTAAAGATATGGAACGCGGTCTAATCTGGGGCGGGGTTGATCCTTATGGCTACTTTCTCACTAATAAGAAACTGGTACTTAACCATAAAGAAGCCAAAGTGGTGAAGATGATTTTTGATCTATATGAAGGTGGACTTGGTGACTTAGCAATTGCTGAAAAGTTAAACGAAAGAAATATAAAACCAAGAAAAATAGAGAAATGGAGCAGAAGCAGTGTTCATTATATTTTGCTTAACATTTCATATACTGGCGACTTACTTCTTCAAAAATATTATCGGCCATCACTTTTAAGTAAAGTTAGGAAATTAAATAAAGAAAATAAACCTCAATATTTTGTTGAAAATAGTCACGAACCAATAATTAGCAAAGAGCAGTTTAATAGATGCCTAACTATTAGAGCAAATCGAGGTAAGTGTTATATGCCTAATAAACCAGCTAGCCATTATCCGCTAAGTGGAATGATCAAATGTGGGTGCTGTGGCTCAGCATATTCTCATAAATCAAATAGAGGCGAATCTAAGTGGCGATGCAATAGAGCTAAATACAATAAAGCCTATTGCTCCAACAAAGAAATACCTACGAAAGCAATCATTGAAGTGTTGGCTAGTTTGCTCGGTACAGTTGATGAAGAAACGATAAAAGAAAAAGTGAAATTTATAACCGCATATCCAGGAAATAGACTAGTGGTCCATTTGACTAATGGCAGTAGTCAAGAAGCAGTGTGGAAGATGCCATCACGCAAAGATTCCTGGACCGCTGAAATGAAGGAAAAGGCAAGGAGGAGAAATTATGCCAATCGTAACAAAAATAGAGCCTAAACACAGTACGCTCACCAATTTCCCAATTAAGAAGCAAAACAAAATAAGGGCAGCAGCCTATGCTAGAGTTTCCACAGATAGTGATGAGCAATTTACCTCTTTTGAGGCTCAAGTTAATTACTACACTGAGCTAATCGCATCTAATCCTGAATACACATTCGTTAAGGTCTACGCTGATGAAGGAATAAGTGGGACGCAACTTAAGAAACGTAAGGGATTTAATGAAATGCTAACTGCAGCAAGGAATCATGAATTCGATATCCTCTACACTAAATCATTATCGCGATTTGCTAGGAATACGGTGGATAGCATAAGTGCCATTAGGGAACTTAAGGAACTCGGCATCGATATCTACTTCGAAGAGCAGAGACTACATACCATAAACGCAACTGGCGAACTCATCATAACCATACTTAGTGCCTTAGCACAGGAAGAAAGTAGGAATATATCGGAGAACGTAAAGTGGGGCATTAGGAAGTCCTTTGCCGACGGTAAGGTCAGTATGCCTTATTCAAGCTTTCTAGGGTATCGCAAAGGTGCTGATGGCCGACCTGAGATTGATGAAGAAGAGGCGAAAGTGGTAAAGCTCATCTACCGGATGTTTATTGAGGGCTATTCAAGTACATCGATTGCTAATTATTTAAATAAAGAAAATATATCAACAGCAAGTAAAAGAGAAAGTGCCAAGTGGCAAGCAACGACAATCAATCGAATTCTCACCAACGAAAAATATAAAGGTGAAGCGATTCTCCAGAAAACTTATGTTGAGGATTTCCTAACTCATAAATCTGTGAAAAATAATGGCACAGAAATACCTTTATATCATGTTAAGGAATCTCATCCATTTATCATTCCTGTTGAAGAATGGGAAATGACTCAAATTGAGTTTAAACGAAGGGAAATGCTAAAAGGCAAATATTCTTTTACTTCAGTTTTTGGCAGCAAAATTATCTGTGCAGATTGTGGTTCATCATACGGTCAAAAAGTCTGGCACAGCAATGATAAGTATCGCAAGGTCATTTATCGCTGCAATCATAAGTTTAATGGTGAAAAACGTTGTAAAACTCCAACAATTACTGAGGAAATTATTAAAAAAGCATTTATTGAATCATGTAACCAAATGGATAAAACTAGCCTCATTGAAGATTTGCGTATTGGCTTAGTTACGCTAGAGGATCATAAGAAACTTGATGAGCAGATTATGGCGCTTGTTATTGAGTGTGATGCTTTAACGGAATCTGCGCGTAAGTTAATTGACGAAAAGAAGAAAGGCTCCATTGATGATATAGATGCAGAGGTTAGATATGATGCACTAGTTAAGAAGCATAGCGAGAAGAGTAGCGAGCTAAAGAAGCTTCAAGATACAAGAAGTCGCAAGTTATCTGCAATCGCAAAAATAAAGATGCACATCAAACTACTCGAGGAGAACGGACCACTAACAAATGAGTTTCAAATTAAGTGGTGGACTCTTCTACTTGAGAAGGCTGTGGTTCATGATGATGGTCGCATTGAGTTTTTCTACTACAGTGGTTATAAAAATGAAGTATCCATCAATTAACGCTAGAAAATTTGCTGCTAGAAATGGTGGCTCTTTTTCTTTATATATAGGGGTGTTCGGTTTTTACTCAAGGGTGTTCGGTTTTGGG
>CAVIPP010000115.1:0-4182 GCA_963644615.1 Oscillospiraceae bacterium | reverse complement strand
CTATATATTTATTCGTCATCGTCGATAGATAAGACGGTCATAAATGCTTCTTGAGGTACTTCAACAGAGCCAATTGCTTTCATTCTCTTCTTGCCTTCTTTTTGTTTTTCGAGAAGTTTTCTCTTACGTGAAATATCTCCACCATAGCACTTCGCTAAGACGTCTTTGCGAACAGCTTTGATATCTGCGCGAGCAATGATTTTTCCATTTATTGCTGCTTGAACAGGTACTTCGAATTGCTGTCTTGGAATAATGTCTTTTAGTTTTCTTACAACAATCGAACCGCGTTCATAAGCACTACTACGATGGACGATTGTGCTTAAAGCATCGATGGGTTCACCGTTGAGTAAGATATCCATTTTGATTAGATTAGAGGCTTTATAACCACTATATTCATAGTCAAATGATGCATATCCTTTCGTGTAACTTTTGAGTTTATCAAAGAAATTATAAACAATTTCACTGAGTGGTAATTCATAACAAATAATCATTCTAGTGTCATCAAAATAATCTAGTGAGACATAAATGCCTCTTTTTTTCTGACACAAATCCATGACTGGACCGACATATTCTTTTGGAGTCATAATGTTCGCTTTTACAAAAGGCTCTTGTATTTCCTTAATCGTCGTTAAATCAGGGAGTTTCGAAGGATTGTCGAGTTCAAGCATTTCACCTTTGGTAAGATAGATATGATATATAACACTTGGAGCGGTCAATATTAAGTCTAAAGAATATTCTCTTTCAAGTCTCTCTTGAACAACATCCATATGAAGTAGACCTAAAAATCCACATCTAAAGCCAAAGCCAAGTGCTTGGCTAGTTTCGGCTTCAAAAGTGAGTGATGCATCGTTGAGAGATAACTTCTCTAAAGCGTCTTTTAAATCTAAAAATTTCTTACTGTCAACTGGATAAAGTCCACAATAGACCATCGGATTCATTCTTTTATAGCCTGGAAGAGCCTCTTTAGCCTGATTATTCGCTAGAGTAACTGTTTCGCCAGGAAATACATCTTTGATGTCTTTTATTTGCGCGGCGATATAGCCAACTTCACCACTAGAAAGTTTACTTTTCTTAAGTTCTTTAGGTGTTCTAATGCCTACTTCAGTTACTAAATAGTCTTTATTAGCCGCCATTAAGCGAATAGTGTCACCAACTTTAACTGAACCATTTTTAATTCTCACTAAGATAATAACACCTCGATAGGAATCATAATAAGAATCAAATATTAGTGCTTGTAAAGGAGCAGAATTATCGCCTTTTGGAGAAGGAATATATTTAACTATATTTTCAAGAACTTCTTCAACGCCAAGCCCAGTTTTAGCACTGACAAGCGATGCATTAGAGCAATCTAAACCAATTTTTTCTTCAATTTCTTTTTTGACTAAATCTGGCATTGCTGATGGTAAATCAACTTTGTTAATAACAGGGAGAATTGTTAAGTTATTGTCCACTGCTAAATAGACATTAGCGAGTGTTTGGGCTTCTACTCCTTGAGTAGCGTCCACGACAAGAAGGCAACCTTCGCACGCTGCTAGTGAGCGAGAAACTTCATAAGAAAAGTCGACATGCCCTGGCGTGTCTATTAAATTGAAAAGATAGTCAGAGCCATCTTTTGAATGATATTTGATCGTCACAGCGTTTAATTTAATTGTGATTCCTCTTTCTCTTTCTAGGTCCATCGAATCGAGAAATTGATCTTTCATTTCTCGCTTAGAAATAGTTTCAGTTAATTCCAAAATTCGATCGGCTAAAGTCGATTTTCCATGGTCAATATGAGCGATAATTGAGAAATTACGGATATATTTTTGATCGATGTCCATACCTAAAGAATTATATCAAAGATATATTAGATGTCACTTTTTTTCCAAAAGGAGGTCGCTAGTAATATCATTTCATCAAGTGAGGTGATGACTTGATAGTTGTTCCAACTCTTTTCAAATAATTCGTGATATTTTTCTGATAAATAGCGGTCATCAATAAGTAAAGCGATACCTCGATCATTTTCAGAACGGATTAATCTACCGACTGCTTGAAGAACTTTATTGATACCAGGATCAACATAAGCATAGTCATATCCTTTAGAATTGTCTTTATCAAAATATTGCTTAATTAAATCTCTTTCGTAGCAAATTTGAGGTAGACCTACTCCAACGACAATTACACCGATGAGTCGATCACTGACGAGGTCGATTCCTTCACCAAATGCTCCTCCAGTAATAGCAAGACCAAGTGTAGTTCTCTGAGTGTTTTCTTTAAAAAATGAAAGGAATTGATTCTTATCGACGTCTGACATATCTTTTTCTTGAACCAGTAAATCGAATGATGAATCGAGTAGATATTCTTTTATTTGTGAAAGATATTCATAACTTGGTACATAAATAAAATAATTTCCAACTTTAGTAGAGACAAATTGTTTGATATATTTAGCGACTTCACTAATTGTTGAACTTCGATTTTTATATTTAATTGAAATATGAGGTGCGACCATGATTAAAAGATTATTTTTATTAAATGGACTATTTAGCATTAAAAACGGATCATTTTTAGCACCTCCGATTAAATCAATGTAATATTCACTTGGCTCAAGTGTCGCGGAAAATATGACTTTTCCCTTAATTTTATTCATTGAGTTACGTAGTAAATTAGAAGGATCCAAACAAAATAGATTGATGGAAATATTCTTTTTGTTTTTAGATACATATAGTGAAAATGTATCATCATAAAAAGTTAATAATTTATAAAATTTATTGAGTTCAAAGAAGAAATTAACAAATTCTTCACTTATGAATTTATGATGATGTTTACTGACATCGGTTGAAGCGAGTAGATATGCATTTATTGCATTGAGCTGTTTTTGAGAAGGGAAATCAATGATTGTATTACCTTCTGGAAAGTTGTTGTAAGTATTGAAAATTTTCGCGATTCTCTTAATAGCGTTCTTAATTTTTTTATGTTCTAAATTCTTAACTGCTATTTTTGCTTGCTTAAAAGAGTAATTATTGATTGAAGCGCTATACATGTTTCTACCTCTTTCAACGAGGTTATGAGCTTCATCGACAAGGATAGAAGTTCTAAATTTATTTTCATCAAAATATCTCTTTAAGTAGACGATTGGATCGAAAAAATAATTGTAGTCGCAAATAATAAAATCACAATAAAGAGATAAATCAAGTGACAATTCAAATGGACACATCGCATTTTTGGTAGCAATTTCACTGACGAGATTTTCATCAAAAAAACAATAATTTGTTAAGGAGGTAGTAAGAACATCTTTTAATTTAGTGTAATAATTTTTCGCATAAGGGCACTCATCTGGATTACACCCCTTATTAGGAAATGGACATACTTTATCTTTCGCGCTTATCACTATTGAAGTTATTTCTAAGCCATTATCCATCAATAATTTAATTGAATTAGAGGCGACAATTTTTCCAGGATTTTTCGCAGTTAAATAAAAGAGTTTGTCATTTTTATTTTCACCAAACGATTTCACAAAAGGGAAGATCGTTGACATTGTCTTACCAATGCCTGTTGGGGCTTCCACAAAAAGAATTCCACCATTTTTAGCAATTCCATATGAATATTTAGATAATTCTCTTTGTCCTTTTCGAAAATTCGCAAATGGAAACTTAACAGATAGAGCGCTCTTATTTCTTCTTTGAATTTTTTCTAAAAGAAATTTATAAAATTTTAAATATTCTCTTATATAATTTGTTACTTCATTTTGAAGTTCTTCTAAAGAAAATTTATACGATTTTATGAGACTAGAATTATCAATTTGGCTGATATAAATTAAATCGATATTAATTTCGTTTATCTTATATTTACGCATTAACATGACTGCGTAACATTTAGCCTGCCCAAGATGCCAAGCTTCATTTTCTTTAAAAAATAATTCTAAATCGGAGACTGTAGATTTTATCTCCTCAACACTAATTTGATTTTCTAAAATAACAACTCCATCTGCTCTACCATCAAGACTAACGATGTAATCATCTACTTTAAAATTATCTTTAAGATACATCTCGGGAATATAATTTTTTCCTTGATGAGATTGATAATGTAGATGAAGTTTTGTACCAAGCGACATTGTTGATTGATTAAAAACGCGGTCATCAATATCACCACTTCTAAGCAAATAATCGACAAGAGTGTGCACGCTTATTTCTAATTGTTTAGGCA
>CAVIPP010000114.1:0-4234 GCA_963644615.1 Oscillospiraceae bacterium | reverse complement strand
TTTCCGCTTGTCGCTTTTAGAATTGCTCGTTCAAATTCATCAATTTGCTTACCCTTATCCGCTTCCTTGAGCATGCCGTTAATCTTGAGTATTCCCTTAATCTTGAATGAGGACTCAATCGCAGCACTTACTCCTTGAAGCAAGGAATCATTAGTCTTTACTGTTTTAAGCAAAGCTTCATGATTTCCTTTGCTTGAATTACCACCAAAGAAATCGCTAGTTGTATAAAAGCGTCTAAGGTGGATCACGTTATCTGTTGGTATCTCATATGACTTTCCATCAGCGAAGTAGAATTTGTAGGTATGAGTTCCGTCATTATATTCAATTGGCTCAACGATAAGAGGGTTAAGCGGATAAAGTCCTTTAAGCGAATAGTCCACCTTATCGTAAAGCGGATAAACAAAGGCGTTATCGTTAAGTAAGAGTAATGAAACAACCTTATATAAGAATTGATAAGGCGACATGAGTTCATTTGGTCTATGTTTAAGACAAAAGGTAATTGCTCCACTTTTTTCAGTTTGAACGCCACTTTCATCAACCTTTATATATCTACCCTTTAGTTTTGCACATTGACTAGCGATTCTATCGATACAAATCATCACGACATCGCTATTTAAGACGTTATCTCCAAATGGCACTAGAGGTGTTTCGATATTATGAACTAACTTAAACCCACTTACTGGGCTACTCGTTTTATTCTTACGTTTAAAGATATTAAAAAAGCCCATGATGGGTTCCTCCTTAATTTTGCATATTTTCGTATTCTTTTTGATAGCGATTATAAACCGCATAAGCAATGATTAGAGCCACCGCTCCATCAATACGCTTGTATCTGCTATTTAATTTGCAGGGCTGAATGTTACCGTTAATATCGACCTTGGCTTGAGTGTTAGCTAGACACCACTTTAAGATTGGATGGTCATTATATACGACATCTTTATTCTTAAGGTCAGCTTCAAGTTGCTTCATGGGTTCACTTAATGTGTAGATACCTTGCCTTATCTTTTCTAGCGTAAAGCCAGCTTCTTCCATTTCATCAACCCAGTACTGCGCGTTCCAAGGATCGTAGCCAACCCAAAGAGGTCTAATCTCATATTCGCGCACGATATGAAGAAACCATTCTGTAACTTTGCTGAAGTCATTTTTACTTCCATCAGTTAGAGTGATATAGCCTTTTTTAACCCAAATATCATAAGGAACACTATCTTCTTCAATACGCTTCGTTAAAACATCACTAGGCATAAAAAAGTGCGAGATGACGTATTTCTTATTATTCTTAATTACCACGATTGCAGCAGCTGTTAAGTCAGTCGTTGAAGAAAGGTCAACACCTGCAAAAGCATAAGAATCACGTATTTCATCAATTTCGAATTTAGTAGTATTCTCGAGCTCGTCAAAGGTTAGCCATGAACCAGATTCAAGTTGCTTAATGTTAAAGTCTTTACAAAGCATCGTAAGGCGAGTGGATAAATCGTTCTTAGATTTATTCATGATATCTTCTAAATACGCCCTAGTTTTAATCTTGCCTAATGAGGGATTCGACTTTTGCCAACTTGCAGGGTTCGTGTAGATTTCTTGTTCACTATCCTGCGTATAAAGCCAAGGAAGAATTCTTTCATCAGAGATTTCACCCTTTATCATCTTCCTACAGTAATCTAACTTCTTATCAAGAAAGCCTCCGACAACATTACCTTCAGTTGTGATGATAAAGATGAGCGGTTCTTTCTTAGTTGATTGACTTTGCTTAATTGCATCGTAGACCTTTGAATCAGTCATTTGATGAACTTCATCAATGCAACCAACCTCAATGTTATAACCATCAAGGTTACGCGATTGAGCCGATAGTTTCTTGATTTTATTTTTGTTCCTAGGCGAGTAGATGTAGAAAATGTTCTTCCTACTCCTATTCTCTTTAGAGAGCGCTTTGGAATGTTCCCTCATGTTATTTATTTCTTCAAATAGAATTGAGGCCTGATCATTTGTGTTTGATGCACAGACGATATCAACTCCACCTTTAGAGAGGAAGAACTCTGCTAGGTCAATGCCAGCAACATACGTGGTCTTGCCGTTCTTTCGAGCGACCAGGAGCACCACTTCATTGAATCGTCTTAAGCCAGTATCAGCAAACTTAAAACCATACGCCACTTGCATGAGTGCCTTTTCCCAAAGTTCGAGAATAAAAGGTTCTCCATTAAATGGCGATTTAGTATGACGGCAGAATCGCTCAATAAAGTCGATTCGATATTGTCCAGGTAGTTCATCATAGATGTAACGCGGATTATCGAGGTCACTTACAAGCGTAGATAAGACGGTGTATAGTTCTTTTCCAACAATGATATTTCCAGCTTCGATTTCATGATAATAGGCTAAAAGGTAATTCATCCTTCATCCTCAAAAACTGGTGGATCTACTTGTTCGTAATTGGCTAGTTTATCCTCTTTACCTAAAATGAGAGTAGTAGACAAATAATCGCCACTTATCTTATTTTTCCAAACCTTACCCTCGTCTGCTTCATATATTTTTAATTTCATAAATTAGCCTCCTAAGAAAGTGTCCAGTTTTTATTGATGGCTATGAGTTTCTCAGCATCGCTTACCTTTGCTAGATTAGTTGAACCTAGTGTTAGCGATTTAGCTGAGGAGCCAGTGTTATCACGAAGCGAATTAAACATTTCAACAATTGAGTCGTGCGTTAGATCTGGGCAACTAATAAAGCTCGCAGAAACATTAAAATCACTTTCTAAAACAATGTTCTTTAATCCTTCGTTATCTTTAAAGACAGTTTGAACGATGGAAGTGACTAGTGAACTAGGAATCCAAATTGTATTAACTTTGTTCTCGCGAAACACATAACCATTTGTGGCAATCGTCTCTAAGCCATCAGGGAGATAAATGGCGTCGCACGATATACCGTTAAATGCATTCGCGTTAATTGTTCTAATGCGTGATTTAGCTTCAAAACGGATATCATTTAATGATGCACCTTTAAGTACGTAGTGGCCGAAATCCGATAGCGATGCAGGAAAAGTTATACTGCCATTAACAGTAATCTTATTAAGAGCATAATCCGCAAGAGCCTCTAAGGAAGAGGTCGCCTTGAATGTAAATGATTTAAAGACATTCGAATAAAAAGCATAATCGCCAATTCGTCTTACGCCAGTTCCTATAACTAATTCGCAATTATTGAGCTTACCGTTATATAGGAAATAAGCACCAATATCAACAATGTAGTCAGGAATGGTAAGTTTTGATAAATTCATCGTGAATAGTTGTTGCTCGAGGCTAAGCATTGATGTTACTTGTTCAGTTAATTTATCTACCTTAGCTTCAAGTTCCTCAATCTTCTTCTCGGCATCATCAGCGATGTTAATATCTAAATATCCATCACTTACTTCACATTCAAAAGGAATGGAGCAAAATATGTAATTTCCATCAGCACTTTCATAAGAAATGGTTGAATCAGAGGATATGAAAGTAAGCATCCATCTTCCGTTAAGCGAGGTGACATTAGAGGCCACTACGACTTTCCCATTTTCTATCTTTTGGAGCACTGTTCTTTTTGGATGAAAGAATTTGACGTAGTGATATTTCCCCTCAATTGCTGAATCGAGGTTGAAACGTAGTTCGGTACAGTTCTTATCACCCTTTGTTCCGATGTGGAGAGGTTGAATACTAGTCGTCTTTATTATTTGATCAATTGTAACGTTGCATTCAATTACTCGCATTTTCTTACCTCCACACTTTTAATAAATTCATCAAACTCATCATCAAGAGCGCTACTGGTATCACCAAGGATTGAATTAAGGTTTTTGATGATACTTGAATAAAGGCTAAGCGCTTGTATATATGCTTTATAAGAGAAGTTGAATCGCACATTCCCTTTTGTAGAAACTTGCACCACTCCGCCAACACGGATATCGTTTTCTAGTTCATCAAGTTCCACTTTAAGGAATGCCGCCTTTTTAATTAGCCCATCGATAAGTTCCTTTTTGTTATCCTCACAATTTAAAAAGAGGTTTTTAAGCCTCTCATATTCTTTATTGGTTAATTCTGTTTTAGTCATCATTGTCCTCCCAAGGGGTGTTAAGCCATTTAACAAGTTCTCTTGAACTATCGCTTTCAAATAATGGGTCTTGGCTAAATTCACCGCCTATTTCTTTTCTACCGAATACTGTGTATCTTTTTTGGTTCCAGCAGCAGTTAATTTGAATGGTTAATTGAACCTCGCCATCTTT
>CAVIPP010000113.1:0-4254 GCA_963644615.1 Oscillospiraceae bacterium | reverse complement strand
TTTTAATTTATGCTTTTATTCCGCCAATAGTCATATTTGACATCAATACTTTATTAAAGCGGATATAAAGAATGACAATTGGAAGAGCACTCATAAATACGCCTGCAAAATAAACGGCGATTGATCCAGAAGATGAGTGCATAGTAATTTCACTATAAGAATATAACGCTGAGGTTAATGTTCTCCAGTGAGGTAAATATAGCAATGTTGTTTGATAATCGTTCCAACAACTAATAAATGTAATTAAACCAATACAGACAAGAATTGGAGTGGCAAGTGGAAGCATGATTTGGAAGAATGTTCTAAAATAGCCACATCCATCCATACGAGCACTTTCTTCATAATCTTTTGGTAATGTTTCAAAATAACTATGACAAATCATGAAGAACATACCATGTCCAGCACCCATCGCTAATAAAAATAATGGGGAGTCCGCTAATCCGATGCTAGAAAGTAATGTGTAGTTAGCGGCAGTTTGTCCATAAGTAGGAAGCATCATTTGTATTAAAACAAATAAATAGAGTAGTTTTCTACCAGGGAATGCATAACGAGCAATAACGTATGAGAAAAAGACAGTCGAAAGAAGCTTCATAAATGTTGCCCCAACTGAAAACCATATGGAATTTAAAAGTAAGCCGAAATAATTTGTGTTATTAAAATTAAGAGACTTAAATGCTTCGATATAATTTGAAAATGTAAATGTATGAGTAAAATAATGAGCGCGTTCATTCATTATTTCATTTTCGGACATAAGTGATAAATTAAGACCCCAAAGTAAAATAAAGACAAATGAAAGAGCCCACAATAAAACAATGACACAACCAATATTGAAAAGTGGTCCTTCAGAAATTTGTTTTCTAAATTTAGTAGCGATGCGTCTATGTAACGGAACGCGATATGGATTAGAAAGATGCTTTTTCATATTAATATTCCACCGCTTCCCCATGTTTCTTTAAGAATATACGTGATCCAACTAAAACTGGAATGGTAAGTAAGGTAAAGAAAAGTCCCGCTGCAGAAGCATAATTATAACTAGATTCATCTCCACCTAAGACGATTTGATACATCCAATAAGAAATAGAATATGTTTCTGGGCCAGTTCCTAATAGTAAGTTAGATCCACCAGCGCCAAACATTCCAACAATTGTAAGAGTAATCATTGTCACAAAAGTAGGCCACATTAATGGTAAAACGATTTTGGTGAATTCTTTAGAAGGAGGAATACCATCAATTTTTGCAGCATCAAAAACTGATTGAGGAATTCGACTCATACCACCAATCCAAATAAATAAATTACCACCAATGGCAACCCAAACATCATAGATGATCATATAACCTAACGAATGGTTAAGTATTAAATCATATAAGCCATCTTCAATTCCAAACCAACTGGATAAAATTCCCCAGTCTGCATTTGGGTCGAGTAAACGAATATATAATGACGAAAATAAAATTGATGAAATTGCGCAAGGTAGATATAAAACAATCTTTACAAACGATGATCCAATCATCTTTCGATAAATTAGATATGAAACAAACATACCAGCTGGAATCAATAATAATTGAATACCAAAATAGATAAATGTATTTCTTAAAAAGATAGTAAAGCCACCATCACTACCAAAAAATTGATTAAGTACATAAGAAAAGTTATCCCAACCACAAAATTCATTCGTATTAGCGTTTGTGAATGCCATTATAATTGTCTTAATTTCAACTCCACCCCAGAAAATAATTAAGTGAGAAAGAGCTGGGAAAAGCATAATTAAAACGAAGATTAGTTTTGCCCAATCAAATTTCTTCTTTTCTAGATTAGTTGCTTTCGCAACACTTCGAGTTAAAAGCATTATTTAGCACCTTTCTTTCTTAAAATTAAACCAGCGACAACAAAGCCAATTGCGATAACTCCTGAAGCAGAACCGACGATAATTGCAGTACAAACTGGCCAATTAAATTCATCTAATGGGGTAACAGCAAATGTCTCAACTTTCTTAGTTAAAACTTTGACACTGACATCGCTATAAACATTTTTAAGATAATACGCACCATCAAAAGTGTGTAAAATTGCTTCACCAGAAATTATAACATCTGTAATTACATAATTTGTTTCTATACTAATATTAATACGAGATGTACCACCAACAGGAATAGAAGTTAGATCAAATGTTACACTAGCGTGAGTATTTTCATCTAATATCGCAGTTGCGTTATAAGATTTGTCTTCACTAGAAACATTAACGACAGTGTCGCTAATCAAACAATCTAAATCTAATGAATAGACACTACCATTTCTCGATAATTTTTCAACTTTTTCAGTGCCATTAACCATAACTGAAGATGGGTGTTTTCCAATAGGAAGAGAGAATGATACAGTTGGTTTTGATCCATAAAGAGGATTTTGTGTATATACTGGATCAATAACACTACCACTAACAGTTAAATGAACACTTTGATTTGATAAGAGAGTGTAAGTAAAGTTAAGAGCAGTAGTAACATTATCAACTTTATAAGTGTATAAACCGTTATCAAATTCTAGATCATTTATAGCGTCTACACCATTACAAAGGAATGTTTTAAATTTATAACCTTCATCAAGGGAGAAATTAGCAATGAATTGTTCTCCTTTAAGTGTATAGGTAGGATTATTTGTATGAACATTATTATTCTCTTGAGTGGAGACACTAACTAAATCATTAAGTCGATAATCTTCAAAGATAACTTTTGTGTTTTCTATATCAAAATATGGAGCAATAATAGCACTGCCGAGAGTTCGACGTTCATAATCGTTATATTCACAAACTCTTTCATTATCGATATCAACAAATATTCTATTTGCGAACCAACGACCATTTGCATCAGTAAGCTTAGCAATGCCAACAACAGCAGTTATAGTAGCGTTAGGAACAACACTGCTACATTCCCCTTTAGCAAGCTCTTCTTCTTCACCAGAAAGAATAAAGACTGATTTAGATGGACCAAAACGAATAATATAACCAAAATTAGACCATATACCACTATTAGAAGTCCAAATACCAAATTTGGTATAATGATGTGCAGATAAAGTTATTTTAAAACGGAAGGCGTTGTTAACACTGTTTGGAATGTTACCAATACCAACAGCTCCGTTATTAGATTTTCCATAATAATCTTTTCCATCATAAACAATTTTAACTTGATTAGAAACATCATATAAATCGTGAATTTGGACATTATCATCTTCGTTAGCGACTATCTTAGAAGCAATAACGTCTAATGTGTCAGTTGAACTAAGTTTTATGACTAAATAATAATGGCTACCATCCTTAATTAATGTGTTATTTTTAGTTTCTTGATTTACTTCAATATGATCGAATTCAACAATATATCCTTTTTCAGTTATTTTCGTAAATGGAATATAACACAAGGATGAATTATAAATTGGTTTATCACCTAAAGACCATGAATCTTTATTATTTAAAATAGTGTAAGATTCAGAGTTAATTGTTGGAGTAACTTGAGTTGAATTAACATTGATATTAACACTAT
This sequence comes from Oscillospiraceae bacterium, assembly GCA_963644615.1. Taxonomy (GTDB): domain Bacteria; phylum Bacillota_I; class Bacilli_A; order RFN20; family CAG-826; genus Fiminaster. Next base: position 729 of record CAVIPP010000113.1, on the reverse strand, counting down.
TTTGGTAATGAATTGTCACCACCTGATTAGTTTGTGGATATAAGAAATTAACTAAAAATGAAATCTTAACTTTTGCACCATCAAAATAATATCCATAACAACAGCCATCACTAATACTTCTATCAGTATACGATCCTAATGTTTTCTGACCGTATTCACTAACACCATCGCGAACAATAACATTAACATTACTAAGTTCTTTTACCGGTAAAATAGAACAAAGTGTATCTTTTTTAAAGCAATAATATCTTACATCACCAGCATCGGCAGGTCCGTCCGAATATAAATTTGCAATTTCATCAAAACTATTATAATTCTTGTTTGATTCACTAGATGATGCATCTATATATCCATTATTAATATTAGCTGAATCACTAATAAAAAATCCGGCATTAAATTTCAAATCATCATCACTTATATCTAATTCATCAATTACATAGGCAAATCTAGCGGTTTCACCACTATCTTGCATTTTATTAAAAGAAATATAAAAAGGTTCTCCATTACTTTCGATTTCACAAAAATCACCAATATTTAGAGTTTTTGTTAGATAAGCACTGTCGCTAGCGGCAACCTCTTTTAAAGAATTTGTTAAAGCGCTACTAGCTAATGTCGCTAAGGTTGTAACCGCTATCAAGAATAAGCCTTTTTTAAGTTTCATAAATAATCCTCTTTAATAATTAATTTTAATTTCTAAGAGACTTGATTGTTTTTCAAATGGTACTTATC
>CAVIPP010000112.1:0-4262 GCA_963644615.1 Oscillospiraceae bacterium | reverse complement strand
CTAATTCTTTTAAGCATTTTTCATCAGCAAAGGAACGCGCTAAATCGAGTTTATCTGTCTTATATGTCCCATAAGCTGAGTACACTGAAATTAAATAGTTATCAATATTAACTTCTCTAGCTTCTGCAAGCATTAAACCGATGTAAGCTCGTCCACATTTTTCAACTAGCTTTACTGCATTCTCAAAAGTTTCTTTAGCGTCGTCAAACATCTTTTTTGAGAGATAGACATAGCCTTTTCTTAATTGAGATTCAAAAGCATCTTGCTCCGCGCCTAAAGAGCTACTAGTTATCGATACATTTGTAACAACTTTATTTTTGCCAATAATCTTATTAACACCACGAATTAAATCCTGCATTGCACCCAGTTTAGACATATCTTGCCCTTGAAGATGCTGCATTTCTTCTGGTAATTCATATGCTGACATATCCTTATAACAAGGAATTAATGTTTTCTTTTGTCCTTCTGATATTAATGATAAATATCTTGACCATTCATTTCTCACCCATACTGATTCACTATATTCATCGCTTGTAGTAACGTGAATCATCACTTTTGAAGAGTGAAGAGCGGCAAAAATATATGGTTCATATTGGCTACCAAGTTTGTCTTCTAAAGTAATTCTAGAGAAGAATACACGATATCCCTCGTTTGTTAATTCTTTATAGATATCTTGTGCTAGAACAGAATCAGGAGTGCGGTTCCCGTTACTATCGCTTTCTTTATAGCAAATAAAAATATCAAAAGGATCTTCCTTCGAAGAAATCTCCAATATTGATTTTTGTAATTTTGATATTTCTTTTGCTTCTTTTTCATAGATTGACTTTGAAACAATATCAGCGTTCTTTATACAATTTTTATAATCACTATCATCATAGATTGATGAAAATTGGGTTCTATGACATGTCGGAATTTTAGAACCAGTCTTAGGATCATCTACATATTCAATACCGTATTTACAAAGAACTAAGCCCCAGTAAGCTTCAGCTTCATTTGGAAATTCAGATACTATGGTTTCATAGATGCCGGCAGCCTTATCAAATTGACATTTATATCTAAGAGCATTTGCGCGTTTAAAGTAAGTAGCCTTCTTCTCATTGTCAAAAGAATAAACGGTTTGAGTGGTACCACAAAAATCACAGGTTACTACTTTTTCGCCTTCACGAACATCTATCGTGCCGCCGCACATTTTACATTTAAATACTGCCATAAAAGTTATGCCCCTATTTTTAATAACCATTCAATCTCATCTTTGTTTCCGTATATTTTTATGAATTTAATGAGTTTTTCATCTCTTGTTAAAAACGGAAAACGAGTATTTTGAAAACAAGTATGACATATTAATAAATCAATAAAGTCAGGCTTCATCCCAACAATCTTTTTACTATAAATATATTTGTTTAGCCGTTCTCTTATTTTTTTAAGAAAATATATCGTTTCATCATCAAAATCTATATCTATGTTATCAATACATACTTTTTTTATTTTTTCATCTGCATCATTTAGTTTAGTAAGATTGCAATAGTGTAATAGATTTTGATAAATGAGTTCTAACATACCTCGTTTTTCAAACTCGTCCCACCGTTGCTTTGAAACAGTTTTAAACTCAAATTTCGTATTTTTAATTAGATAATTGTTATTCCCTTTAAGCAACTCTTGTTTTAAATTAATTCCTATCACTTTAGAATATGTTGATAAAAACGCCATTACATAATAGTTAGCAAATTTTAAAACTTCACAATAAGCTACATATTTGACGTCAGTAATATATTTCGATAACGAATCGTATTTATAAAAATTCAAGTTAGAATAACTCAACACTTCCAAATTATTATTTCTCAAATAATTGGCACAATTTTGTTCATTTATAATGTTGCCATTGCATGCTTCTAGCATTGTAAACGGGGTTATTAGCAATTTTGAATTTGAAGCCAACCGTAAATATAAATCCTTTTGAAAGTGTTTAGTAGATTTATTTGGTAGATTTTCCACTAAAAGATTTGTATCAATGACAATTTCCATTATCTTCTTGCCTTTAATCTCAACTTTCTCTCATTAACTAGATTGCTTATCGATTTAATTAATTCTAATGACTTATTTGATTCCCCATCACTAATAAAAACTTTTAATTTATCAACATTATTCGAAATCTCATCCTCTATATCTTCCACTTCTTTATAAGATACTGGATCAGTATATTTAACGGTTTCGTATAGTTTTTCTAATTCTTTTTTAACTTCTTCATTAGAAACACCATTTAACATTGATTCTAATTGGATTCTTAACTCGGTAATATAAGCTTTTCTTAGCTTTTGATTATCAATCTTAGCAATCGTGTCTTTATAAGCGGTTCTTGCAATTAAGGAAATTAGGAAGAACGCTAATAAGAGTACTTCAACAATAACAGGAATCCATGTTTTAATTTCGAAGAAGTTCCCGACACCCATAACAACAGCGTCAATAACAAATTGAGTGCATAAAACTGAATATCCTAAATAAATAACAGGTATACCCATCACTCTTGATTTGATGTCTTTATCATGAAATCCAATAAAAACTACCACCGCCATAAATAGGATGAAAAAAGTAGTAAATCCATAAGTTAGCCAAAAGGCTTCATTTGAATGACTTCTATCAAAAGGAATAACAAAATATAAAACATTGTAGACCGCTAAAAGGATAAGCAAGATTAGTCCAGTGACTATGCCTTTTTTGCCAATTTTAATTTTAAGTTCCATTTCTATTCACCCCTTTTATGTCCGCATTCTTCACAGAATTTACCTTTGTTACCTTTATGATGGCATTCTGGGCATTCCCATGTTCCATCATCAGCAACCATAACTTCTTTAACTGTACCCACTACTTCTTTAGCAACAGAAACGCCAACACCGATACCAACACCAGCTTTTACGATGTCACTAGCAATGCCGGATGTTGAACCACTACTTTCGTTTGATGCAGCGGCTTCTCCAACAATTCTGGCTGTTTCAGCTTGATAATTTCCGCCTTGAGCTTGTAACACTTCAGCGTGAGCAAGTCCACGTTGCTTTTCAAGTTCAATATCAGTCATTCCAGCAATGCGTCTTGCCTCAGCTTCTGCTGTTGCATGGGCTACTGATTCAGTAAGTTCAACTTTTCCAGCCGCTTCTGCGATGCGTTGTTGCTCAGAAAGAATAAATCTTTCTCCATATTGCCTTTTATATCTATCAAAATTAGGATTTTCTCCTGGTTCAGGAAGCAAGACATTAACTAGATGAAATTCAGGAATAATCATTCCATAAGAATCTAGAACCTTGTTTACTTCCACTCTTAAGAGTTCTGATAATTCATCAAGGTGTTCGTCGATTTCAAGGATATTTATATCGTTTTCTCTAATGGCTTTAGAAAGATATGTTTTAACTTTAGAAACAATCATCCCTCTAAATGAACCGATAGTTTTACTTGTTGAATAACCAACAGAACCAAATATCTCTTCTTGTTCAAATCCGGATGTGGTTCCCACGACTTTAAGAAGAAGTTTTCTTCCATCATTAACACGGATATTAAATGTTCCTGACGCACCAATTTCTAAATGTAGTCCTGATATAGGATCGAATAATCTAATCTTGCTATCTGTGCCCCATTTAACACCAAGTTCGGTAGTTAAGTTAATGAAATAAACCTCGGAATGGAAGACATGCTGCCCACCCGCCAATGAGTTTATATGATTTTTAAGATGAGGAAGATTTTGAGTTTCAAGAGTGTGTCTTCCAGGACCAAATGATTCTAAAGCTTCACCATCTCTAAAGAAAACAGCTTCTTGCGATTCGTGAACAATAAGTTGAGTTCCTAAATTAAAATCAGTTTTAGGATGCTTATATATTAAAGTTGTGTTTCCACCTTCATATTTAATTACATCAATAATGTTTTCGCCCATAGTTGTTTTCCCCTTCAATCTTCATCTTCGCCTTCGATTTCAATATTATCCAAGGCAAAATCTAAACTCTTTATAATAAGGTCATTTCTTGTTCTTCCAGTTTTTTCACATATTACATCTAATTTAGAAATAAGTTCATTAGGCATGCGTAAAGAAACAACCGAAGTTTCTCCAGTATATTTTTTCATAGTTACTTTTAACTTTTTATCCACAAAACATCCTCCTGCCAATTATTGTATACAAGTGTAAACATTAAAACAACAAAAAGTTATAATCTTGTTGAACTAGAACAATTTTATCATAAAGATAAGATCTAATGGAAGAATTGATTGCCAAACCATCACTA